>NZ_JASCAR010000042.1:0-91825 GCF_029967715.1 Klebsiella sp. V115_8 | reverse complement strand
AATGTACGCTGAAATCACACGCGACAGACGCTTTTTGCCGGAGTGAGAAAATGGCAATCCAATAACCGTATCTGCAACACACGCATCCCTGTTACGCCGCCATTTTGCCGGCTGGCGCTACGCTTACCCGGCCTACGGATGTAGCCCGTAAGCCCAGATACGGTAGGCCCGCGCAAGCGCAGCGCCGCCGGGCAAGCGTTCATTACCTCCCAGGCGATCCTGTTGCACGGTTAGTTTGCCGGGTGGCGCTGCGCCTTACCCGACCTGCGGATGCCGCCCGTAAGCTCATCAGCGCAAAATAATTAACCGGAAGCGCAGGTTCGATTAACACTTAATACGTTGTTTCTGTCTGAGCCGACTCCTGCAGCGCCTGCAGAATATTGGCCGCGGCAGCGGTCCCCATTTTCACGTAAGAGGCATCGCTTACGCCGCCCACATGCGGAGACAGAATCACATTATCGATCGCCTGCCAGATGTGGGGCGTGGTTAATGGTTCACTGTTAAAGCTGTCGAGCGCCGCCCAGCGCAAGGTCCCCGCTTTTAATGCCGCGGCCAGCGCCGCATCGTCAATCAACCCGCCGCGCGCGGTATTGACCAGGATGGCGCCCGGCTTACACTGCGCCAGCGTGGCGGCATTGATCATTCCCCTGTTTTGTTGCGTCAAGGGGCAATGAAGGGACAGCACATCGGCCTGCCTGAGCAGATCGTTAAGTTCAGCAACACGTTCACATCCCGGCGGGACCGCTTTCGCATAGGGATCGTAAGCCAGGACCTTCATACCAAAGGCACAGGCAATCTTCGCCACCCGGCTGCCAATGGCGCCCAGGCCGATGAGTCCCAGCGTTCTGCCCTCAAGCTCAAGCGATTTATGCGTGGATTTATCCCAGTGCCCTTCACGCAGGCGGCGGTCGAGCGGAATGACCGACTTAGCACAGGCCAAAATTAATGCCCAGGTATGTTCGGACACCGCGGCGGCATTCGCCCCGATCGCTGCGCGAACCAGAATGCCGCGCGCGGCAGCCGCCTCGGCGTCAATAACATCAATGCCGCTGCCATGTTTGGCAATCACCTTCAATGCCGGGGCGGCATCCATAACGGCGGCAGTAATGTGGCCATAGCGCACCAGGATCGCGACGGGATTGTGCTGCTGGCACAGAGCGATCAGCTGGGCCTCTGTAGGCTGGCGGCCGGCAAAGACAAGTTCGTAATCTTCCAGCATCCCCAGTGCCGCGTCAGCCAAATCGCTGCCGGTAATCAGTACCACGTTTTTAGCACTCATGGCAGCGTCTCCCCTTCGCTCAGCATCCCCGCCTGACGCAGGGCGCCCTCCAGCCAGTGCGGACGTAGATCGCCATCGCGGATAGCAACCAGACGTTTTGCTTCCATCTCCAGTTTGCCTTTCGCCAGTTCGATGATGGTGCGGACTTCCTCGCGTGGGATAACGACCACGCCGTCAATATCCCCGACCACTAAGTCCCCCGCCTGCACCGCGGCGCCGCCGACCGAAATGGCATGATTGACCCGGCCAGGAATGAACTTGGTCGGGCCGCACGGGTTCAGGCCGGCAGCGAACACCGGGAAGCGTTGTTTGCTTAAGGTCTCCGCATCGCGAACGGCGCCATCGATAACGATCCCGGCGATACCGCTGGCCTGCGCCTGCGTGGCCATGATCTCCCCCAGCAGCGCGCAGGAGAGATCGCCTTTCCCGTCGATCACTAATACATCGCCAGGTTTAGCGACGGCCATCGCGGCGTGAATAGCCAGGTTATCCCCCGGGCGAACCTCGACGGTAATCGCCGGCCCGGCGACCGCCATATGCGGCGCCAGCGGCTTGATGCGGCCATGTAATGTGCCACGGCGTCCGGCCACGTCAGCCAGAATGGCGGCCTGAAATTCGGCGGCCTGACGGACTTCTTCCGCGGTAACACGCGCAATAGCAAAATTGATGAGTTTCTGTTGCGAAGCAGGCATGGTGACTCTCCATTTGTTTTACTAGATACAACTCATGTGTACTATATAAAACAACTATACGTGCATTGCTTCGCTTTTCGCCAGTGTTGCGAAGTTGTTTGTGATGTAAACACGAAGTTACTCACAAAATTCAGGTACAATTTTGTTCGGCAAAAAGGAGAACATGATGGGGAATGAAGGCGTAATTGCCGTTGAAAAGGCGCTGGCTTTACTTGATTGCTTCCGTCCCGGTAATGACAGTCTGACGTTAACGGAGCTGGCCCAGCTTTCGGGATATCACAAAACAACCGTTTATCGCCTGATGAATTCGCTTGAGCGAATGAACTACATCATCCGGCACGACGATGGCACCTATACGCTCGGCCACCGTCTGCTCTATCTTGGCAAGCTCTATGAGCAATCATTTGAACTTGCCAGAGTGGTACAGCCGGAATTGCAGGCGCTGTCGCAGGCCTCCAGCGAAAGCGCAAGCTGGTATGTGATTGAGGGCGGACAACGCCTGTGTCTGTTCCGCGCCGAAGCCTCCCAGGGATTGCGCCACAGCAACCTGCCTGGCAGCCAGTTCCCGCTGGATGGTTCCGCTATCAGTAAGGTTTTACGCCGCTGGGGATTGAGTGAATCGTTGCCGGAAGACGAACCGACGCTGCCGTTCTATACCTCCGGCGCGCGCGACCCGCACACCGCGGCCTTCGCCATGCCAGTGTTTGGCGTCCACGATAAACTGATCGCGGCGCTGGCCCTGACCGGGCCGGCATCGCGTCTGACGGAAGATCGTAAAGCGAGCGGCATCAGCCAGCTCATGCAGGAGACGGCCAACCGCCTGTCGCTCAAGCTAGGCGCCAGCAAGACATTCTGCGAAACGTTTTACGGTGTGAAAGAGTAAGCTTTGCTGAGAAGGCGGGAAAAATCCCGCCTTTGCTTATTAATGGGTCATCTGTTTTTCCTGCCTGGCCGTCTGCGAGTAACGGCGCCCCATGGCCAGCACCGCAATGCCGCCTGCCAGACACAAGCCTGCTAGCGGGAGCATCGCCAGCGTATGGCTTCCTGTCCGTTCGCTAATCATGCCGTAGGCATTCACCATCACCGCGCCGCCAATCAGGTTGGCGATCGCCCCGATGGCCGCCAGCCCGGCGGCGGCTGAGGTGCTGCTCATCCAGCCCGACGCCAGCGCCCAGAAGGGCCCCTTCATCGCATAAGCGCCAATCAGAATGGTGCTGAGGATCGCAATGGTGGCCGGCAGCGACAGATTGATAAACGCCGCAAACACACCGCCCGCGATCATAAAGAGGGTGAGCGCCGTGTGCCAGCGGCGTTCATTACTTCGATCCGAACTGCGCCCCCAGACAATCATCAGCACCGAGGCCAGACCATAGGGGATGGCATTAAGCAGCCCGGTGGTCAGGTTATCCAGATGGAACGACTTCAGCAGCTGGGGAGACCAGACGCTAAGGGTCGTGCCGGCAGAAGAGGCGCCGGCGTAAATCAGCGCCATGAGCCAGATTTGACGATGCTTCAACAGTTGCCAGGTGGAGGTGTGGCCGATCTGTTTCTGCTGTTGGCGCTCCGCCTGAAGCGTGTTTTCCAGCCATGCTTTCTGACGATCGTTTAACCAGCCAGCCTGGTGTGGACGGTCCCGCAAGATGAAAAACGCGGCTATCCCCAGCAGGACCGCCGGCAGCCCTTCAATAATGAATAACAGATGCCAGCCGCGCAGGCCTAACCACCCATCCATCATCAGTATCAACCCGGAAAGCGGGGAACCGATAAAGTTAGCCAGCGGAATGGCCACCATAAACGAGGCGATGATCCGCGCCCGGTAGCGCGACGGGATCCACCAGGTCAGATAGAGCACCACGCCCGGGAAAAAGCCCGCTTCGGCAGCCCCCAGCAAAAAGCGTACGATGTAAAGGGAGGTGGTATTTTGCACCAGCGCCATACACATCGATACCACTCCCCAGCTGATCATAATGCGCGGGATCCACAATCGTGCCCCCACCTTCTGCATCGCCAGGTTGCTGGGTACTTCAAAGATAAAGTAGGCCACAAAATACAAGCTGCTGGCGAAGCCGAAAGCCGCCTTACTCAGGCCCAGATCCTGATTCATCTGCAGCGCCGCCATGCCTATGTTGCCGCGGTCAATAATCGATACCAGGTAGCTCACCACCAGGAAAGGCAGGATGCGCCAGATAACCCGTCGCATGGTTTCTTTTTCCAGCGCGTCGTTATCGCTCGCGCGGTGCGGTAATTGATCGGTCATGGTTTCCTCGCAGGGTTTCATTATGTTTATCAGGAAAACGATGTAGAGATGAAATAAGTTACTTCAGCTTGATGCCTCTGGTTTCCGGCGCTCGCCACACCACCAGCATCGCCGCAAGGAAAGCAACCACGGTCGTCGCCAGTCCCGCGGTGAAACCGCCAGCGTTGGCGACAGCGCCAATCAGTAGCGGCGCAATAAATCCGCCCAGACGGCCTCCGTTATAGGCGAGCCCCATCAGGAAGCCCCGGGATGAGGTGTCCCCGATGATTTCCGCCAGGAAGGGTCCCGAGCCCGCAAAAATACCGTTAACCCCGAAACCGGCCATGAAAATCGCCACCATCAGAATGAAGGGTTGCGTGGTCACAAGGTACAGCGCGACGGCAATGGCGCCGGTTAACAGATAAATCAGGAACATCGGACGGCGTCCCCACTTATCCGCCAGCACCGAAAACACCAGAAAACCCGCGATGGCCCCAGCCTGCAGCGCAAGTACAAACTTCAGGCTGTGCAAAAAATCCAGATGTTTGACTTCCCGCAGATAGGTGGGTGTCCAGGTAAATACGCCCCAGAACAGATACTGAATAAAAAAGATAAAGACAAAGGCCAACAGCAGACCTCGCAGATTCTGTTTACCCAGCTTGACGGCAGGTTGACGACTCGTCGCCTTCGCCTGTTGACGAGCAAGCCAAACCTGCGATTCCGGAGTGAACCAGGCGACCACACTCATAATGAATACCGGCAGCGCGCCGATCATAAACAGATAGCGCCATGCACCCTGCTCCAGGCCGCCGTTAACCGAGCTGACGATTGCCGTCAGGCTGATAGCCAGAATCGCGCCAACAGGTAAGCCCATTTGCATCAACGCGCCGCCGCGCGCGCGCCGTTCAGGTCGCCAGGTTTCAGCAATCAGCGCCGCGCCCGAGGTCCACATTCCGCCCATACCCAGCGCGCCGCAAAAACGTAAAAGCGCGAAATGTTGTTGATCGTGCGTAAAGGCTAACAGGCCGGAAAAGAGTGAATAGATGGCGATACAGATCAGCGCCGTTTTCACACGCCCAATTTTATCGGCGATAAAACCAAACAGGATCCCGCCAATAATCTGCCCCCCGGCCGTGACGCTGATAAACAGCCCAAGCTCGGTTTTATTAATACCGAACACCACGCCCAGCACTGGCAACAGCAATGAAAGCAGAAAGGAGTCGTAGCTTTCAAATGTCCAGCCAAGGCCGCCCAGCGCCAGCGTCCGCCTCTCAGCGACGCGTTGTGGCAATGCGTCAGGCGTCGCTTTAGTCGCAGTAAATTGATTTAGCTCGCTTTTACTGGTCATTGATATTCTCCACAGAGGTTAACCGATAACAGGTTGCGGCGGTACGCCAGAACAACTGCGCCTGTTCGTCAGGGGACGCCTGTTGCGCCAGGCGTTTGCAGGCGTTCCAGAAAACGCCGTAGCTGAACATGCCTTTATCGACGGGAAAGTTGCTGGCGAACATGCAGCGTTCGGCACCGAAAAGAGAAACGATGGTCTCAAACCACGGCATCCATGCCTGTGCCAGCATTTGCGAATCCGGTGGCGTCTCTGCCGCTGCGAAGTGAAATCCCCTGACCGTCATCCCAAAGCCGCTAATTTTTACGCATACGTTCGGCAGTTCCGCCAGACGTCGCATACCGTTTCGCCACTGCTGAAACATGTCCGGATCCCGTTCTGAACAGGGTCCAACGCCGACCGGCCCGCCGCAGTGATCGATCACAATCTGTAACGTTGGTATTTCCCGCGCCAGATCGGCAATCTCCTCCAGCTGCGTGTGGTAAACCCATACATCGAGCGACAATGCATGCCTCGCGAGACAGGCAGCGCCCCGGCGGAACGGAGCGCTCTGCGCCAGGCCTGCCGGTGGCGTAACCGGGCTGGAGGTAACCCGCGGATCGGGATGCCAGGCCAACGGATTGCGCATCCCACGCAGCCGCCCGCCGGATAACGCTATCGCGCGCTCAATGGCAGGCTGCATCGCGTCCCCCGCCAGTAAACTGAGCCCGCCGATGATGGCTTCGCATCCGAGCGCGTTTGCATAATGTCCGCTGGCGAACATCGCGGCGATACCGCTGGCAAACTCGATTTCACCAAGCGGTTTAAGCGTCTCCGGCCCGTCGCGACGCAACATAGAGCGGCATTGCACATAGACCGATGAGACAACGCGATGCCCTGAGGTCTGGATATCGTCGCTGAACTCATGGGTGAGATAGCGGCCGGTTTGCCGATCCCAAAGATGATGATGCGCATCAATGATGGGCAGCTCGGGTTGTAATGGCGCTTCACGATGTAACGCAAGCCACTCGTTTCTGACCGCAAGGTGCGGCGCGGTAACGATCTCCATGAACACCTCGTTTTGTTTTACCCTGTACAACAGTGTTTTATTTTACAAAACTACTATAACGAGGCCGCCGTGTTTTTATCCAGTTAACGATTGGTTTAAATGATGTAAATAAGAGGTGAATCACAGATGTATAAGGTCGTTAAAAGCGGGGGAAGGGAGGGGCTAACAGAAATTAATATGTTTTCAAGAAGTTAAAAATCAGCCTGAGCGACACCGATACAATGCCTCACCACGAGCAGCAGGCTCCTGCGTAAAACAGTGCGGGCAGCCTACGCCACGCAGGCCCACGTAGCGCCGCCGGACAGTTGTTGTCGCCCGGCTTAGCGCAGCGCAAGCCGGGAAAATGCTGAACCTAACGCGCCAGATTATCGTAGCCGCGCCAGCGATAGTTGAGCACCGACAGCGCCCAACAGGCGACAAACAGCCCGACCACCACAAACCCGGCGTCGCCGAGGTTGTCGTTTAACACCCCGACCCAGCGCCATATTCCGCCGCTGAGCGCAAACTTATCCATCAGCAGACCCAGCGCTTCCAGGCCGCCGATAAACAGCGCCACCACCACCGAAGTGCCGGTGATGGTCATGTTGTAGTAAAGCTTGCGCTGCGGCTTGCTGAACGCCCAGCCGTAGGCGCCGACCATCAGCACGTTATCGAGGGTGTCCACCAGCGCCATGCCGCTGGCGAACAGCGCCGGGAAGACCATAATCGACCAGACGGAAATCCCGCTCGACGCGCCGGCGGCGGAGATGCCCAGCACGCCGATTTCGGTGGCGGTATCAAACCCGAGGCCGAACAGGAAACCGACCAGGTACATCTGCCAGCTGCGGCTGACCAGACGAAAGGTTTTGCCAAACAGCCAGCTCATCACCCCGCCGCCGCTGACGATCTCGTCGCTCACCGGCTCACCGCGCTTCCACGCCCGAAAGCTGCGCCAGACGCTGCGCAATATCACCAGGTTGATAAAGGCCATCGCCAGCAGAAACAGCGCCGACACCGCGGTGCCGATGACGCTGCCGGTGTCGTGCAGCCAGCTCATCTGCGCGCTGAAGGCCGTGGCGGTCGCGGCAATCGCCGCCGAGGCCAGCACCACAATCGACGAGTGGCCCAGCGAGAACCAGGCCCCGACGGCGAAAGGCCGCCGTCCCTGCTGCATCATCTTGCGGGTGACGTTATCAATCGCCGCGATATGGTCGGCGTCCACCGCGTGGCGCAGGCCGTAGCCCCAGGCCAGCAGGCTGGCGGCCATCAGCGCGCCGCTGTCGCCAAAGGCCTGCAGCGCCCAGCACCAGGCCAGTAGGTTCGCCGCGATCAACCCCAGCACCAGTCCCGCAGCGCGCGGCTGCTGGCGTAAAACTGTCATTATCATTGTTGTGTTCCTTGAGCCTGTCCGCGGGCGGCGGCGATCACCGCCTGACCATAGGCGATTGCGCCGTCGCCGGCCGGCAACTGCTGCGCAAACAGCAGAGTAAAATCCGCCAGATAAAAGGTCAATCGCGCCGCCAGCAGGCGGTTATGCAGCACTCCGCCGCTGCAGACCATCGTGTCGATGCCGCGGGCGGTGGCGCAGTCGCGGGCCATCGCCGCCAGTCCGCTGGCCAGGGCGTCATGGAATGCCCAGGCTTTTTGCGCCGGGGTCGCCTGCCAGCGCAGCCACTGTCGCCAGAAGGTGGCTAAGTCCAGCGCATTGCCGCGCCACGGCAGCGTGACCGGATGGCAGACGCCGGAGCAGCTGGCGGCCAGCGCCTCCAGCCGACAGGCCGCCTCGCCCTCATAGCTCAGGCTCTCCGGGGCGCAGTCCAGCGCGCAGGCGACGGCATCAAACAGCCGTCCGCAGGACGAGGCGCGCGGCGCGTTAATGCCGCGATCGATGGCCTGCGCCAGCAGCGGCCAGTTGCGCTGGCGCAGCGTACCGGTCTGCGGGTAATCCTGCCAGTCAGGGATAAAGGCCAGGCACTGAGCCAGCAGATTACGCCACGGCTGACGCGCCGCCAGGTCGCCGCCCGGCAGCGCGACGGCCGGCAGCCCGCCGAGATGTTCGCACTGGCGATAGTTAACCCGCAGGCACTCCCCGCCCCATAGCGCGCCGTTCTCCCCCATGCCGATTCCGTCGAGGATCAGGGCGATGACGTCTCCGCCGTCGAGCGGCCAGCGGTGCTCCGCCAGGCACGCCGCGGCGTGAGCATGGTGATGTAGCACTGTCTCTACCGGCAGCGGCAGAGTCGCCGCCCACAGCGTCGAGCGATAGCCGGGATGGGCGTCAACCACCACCCGCTGCGGCATAAAGGTGTAGACGTTCTGCATCAGCTTTAGCGCGCTGCGCCACTGCTGCTCGACGCCCTCCTCGCCAAGATCGCCAAAGTGCTGGCTGAGAACCGCTTCGCCCCCGCGCGCCAAGCAGAAGGTGTTTTTCATGTCCGCGCCCAGCGCCAGTAGCGGCGGAACCTTCTCCAGACCCGGCGGCAGCGGCAGCGCATCCGGGACATAGCCCCGGGCGCGGCGCAGCATTTCTCCGCTCGAGCGCACCAGCGAATCATCCATCCGCTGCACGATGTCGCGGTTATGGAGCAAAAAGCCGTCGGCGATGTCGGCTAAGTCGTTGAGCGCCTGAGTATTACTTAACGCCGGCGGGCGGCCGCTAAGGTTGCCGGAGGTCATCACGATAGGGCGCGCCAGCGCCTGCAGAAGCAAATGCTGCAGCGGATTAGACGGCAGCATCACCCCAACTTCCGCAAGCCCTGGCGCAATCTCGTCGCACAGGCCGGAGACCTGCGCTTTGCTAATCAGTACGATGGGCGCCGCCGGGGAGCCCATCAGCGCCGCGGCGTCGGCAGGTAACCCCGCCGCAGAGGGCAGCATCACCGCCAGCGGTTTCGCCGGACGGTGTTTCCTCGCCCGCAGCGTGGCAACGGCAGCAGGGTTGCCGGCGTCGCAGGCCAGATGAAAGCCGCCGACGCCTTTTATCGCCACGATGTCGCCCGCCGCCAGCCGGGCGATAGCCGACTGCAGCGCCGCCTCGCCGTCCAGCGTTTCCCCTTGCGCCCGCCATTCCAGTCGCGGCCCGCAGTCGGGGCAGGCCACCGGCTGGGCGTGAAATCGGCGATCGGCAGGATCGCGGTATTCCGCCTCGCAGGGCGGACAGAGCGGAAACGGCGCCATCGCGGTAAATGGCCGGTCGTAAGGCATCGCGCGAATAATGGTTAACCGCGGCCCGCAGTGGGTGCAGTTGATAAAGGGGTAGCGGTAGCGGCGCGCCCGGGGATCATTCATCTCCGCGAGGCACGCCGGGCAGGTCGCGGCATCGGGCACGATCTGGGTGCGCATCCGTCCCGCCCCGCTCTCGCGGATGGTGAAATCCTGCGGCGGAGCCGCCCAGCGATAAGGGGCGCAGTCGGCGCTGTCGATTCGCGCCAGCGGCGGGCAGTGGGCAGCGAGGGCGGCAGTAAAACCATCATCGTCCCCGGCCAACCGCACCAGCACGCCGTCGCCGTCGTTACAGACATCGCCGCAGCGCGCCTGCCCCTGAGCCAGCTGCCAGACAAAGGGGCGGAACCCCACCCCCTGCACTTTACCGCGAATGCGGATTTGCACCCCGTTCATGCCTGAGCTTACCAGGCCAGCGCCGTGCGGCGACGTTTTTCCTGGTTCATCTGCTCCAGCTTGTTGCGGTCTACGCAGACCAGGGCGTGCGTCGGGCAGACCTCCATGCAGGCCGGGCCGCTGTCGCGGTGGAAGCAGAGATCGCACTTGTTGGCTTCGGCTTTTTCCGCCACGACGTTCAGTCCGGCGCCGCTATGGCGGATCACCGGCCGCACCACTACCTCCATCGCCCCGTACGGGCAGGCGACGACGCAGGTTTTGCAGCCGATGCAGCGCTCCTGCATCACATGAACAAAGCCTTTATCGCGGCTGATGGCGCCGTTCGGGCAGACGTTGGCGCACGGGGCGTCTTCACACTGACGGCAGGCGGTGGCTGTGGAGACATTGACCCCTTTGATGACGTGAATACGCGGCTGAAAGGTGTGCGGCGTCAGGGAGGCGCAGTCCTGATGTTCCTGATGGGAGACCACGCAGGCTACTTCGCAAGTGCGACAGCCGATGCATTTGCTCGCATCGGCAATAATGAAACGGTTCATCCATTTCTCCAGCAGTAAGAGGGTTAGGCGCCGGAGTATGCATAATACGTTCCAGTTTTTATCTTATTGATAATAAGTAAAATTTAATGGTTAGCGCGCTGTCATCGTCAGTAGTGACGATGACAGCTGACGACGTCAGGCGCAGGGACCTGACACCAGCGACTCACGCTCGATCAGCGCCCCGGGGAAACTCTGCTGAACATTGAATTCCCCGCCATCGAGCATAAATATCAGGCGATTAATGCTCTCTTTAATCATCTCCGTCACCGGCACCCGGACGCTGGCGAGCGACGGCACCATGTACGGCGCCAGCACAATATCGTCAAACCCCACCACCGAGACCTGCTCCGGCACCTTAACGCCCAGCTGGTGAAGCTGCTTCATCGCCCCGATGGCCATATCGTCATTGCTCGCCACCAGCGCGCTGTAGGTCACCCCGCGCTGACGCAGGCTCTCCACCGCCGCCGCGCCGGTTTCCGGCGTCCAGCGCCCTTCGGCGATGAGCGCCTCGTTGAGGGGAATGCCGTGGCCAGCCAGCGCGTCTTTGTAGCCGGCAAGGCGTTCGACGCCGGTGGGCGAGTCAAGGGAGCCGGTAATAAAGGCGATATCGCGGTGACCCAGGGCAATCAGCCGCTCCACCACCCGCATCGCCGATGCTTTTTGATCGGACCAGACGCAATGGCTGGCGTGGCGGCGCAGCCGGCGGTTCAGCACCATGATCGGCTGCGAGTGGTTCTCAACGATCTCGTCCATCTCGTCGACGGTGAGAAAGCGCGGGTAGATGATGATCGCATCGCAGCGCAGATCCAGCAGATACTGGATCGCTTCCCGCTCCTCTTGCGCGCTGTGCTTGCCATCGGCGAGGATCAGCTGCCGCCCTTTATCCTCCGTCATCCGCGCCACATGGTACAGCAGCTCGCTGAAATAGACGCCGTGGTAGAGGGTGTTGGTCACCACCAGGCCAAGGGTTTGCGTGGTTTTGGTCGCCAGGTTGCGCGCCAGCAGATTCGGTCGGTAGCCGCTCTCCGCCACCGCCTTAAACACCCGGTCTTTGGTCTCCTGGCTGACATAGCCGTTGCCCGACAGCACCCGCGACACGGTCGCCTTCGATACCCCCGCGCGCTTTGCGACCTCCAGCATCGTTGCCATGTGATTCTTCCTGTTGCAAAAGTTGCAGGCAGTGTACTGCACGTTTCTGGCTTTTACAGCACCCCCCGCTCACCACCGCGATCCTGCTCGCCGCGACGCTTCGCGATCAAAATCACAAAAATGAGATCATCTTTTTTTATTTCTTGTGCAATCAAATGAAACTCACCATGATTTTGTGGAACCGGTTTCCTATAAAGCATGGTATCGCCCGACGATGCGGCGCGGTAACAGATCAGTACCCTATTGATAAACAGGATAAAATCCGATGTCGAAAAATTATGCAGCCCTGGCGCAACAGATAGTCGCGGCATTAGGCGGAGTCGATAACGTCGTCGCCGTGACCCACTGCATGACGCGTCTGCGCTTCGTGGTCAAAGACAACGAACAGGTCGATAGCCCTACCCTGAAAGGCCTGACCGGGGTGCTCGGCGTCGTGCGCAGCGATAACCAGTGCCAGGTGATCATCGGCAACACGGTCTCTCAGGCCTATCGCGAGGTAGTGAATCTGCTGCCTGGCGACCTGCGCCCGGTCGAGCCGCAGGGCAAAGCGCCGATCACCCTGAAACGCATCGGCGCCGGGATCCTCGACGCGCTGATCGGCACCATGTCGCCGCTGATCCCGGCGATTATCGGCGGATCGATGGTCAAGCTGCTGGCGATGATCCTCGAAATGAGCGGCGCGTTGCCGAAAGGCTCGCCGACGCTGACCCTCCTGACGCTTATCGGCGACGGCGCGTTTTTCTTCCTGCCGCTGATGGTGGCCGCCTCCGCGGCGGTGAAATTCAAAACCAATATGTCGCTGGCCATCGCTATCGCCGGGGTGCTGGTGCATCCCGGGTTTATCGAATTAATGGCCAAAGCCGCCCAGGGCGAACACGTCGAATTTGCCCTTATTCCGGTGACCGCGGTGAAATACACCTACACGGTGATCCCGGCGCTGGTGATGACCTGGTGCTTGTCGTATATCGAACGCTGGGTGGATCGCATTACCCCGGCGGTGACGAAAAACTTCCTTAAGCCGATGCTGATCGTGCTGATCGCCGCCCCGCTGGCGATCCTGCTGATTGGCCCGCTCGGCATCTGGATCGGCAGCGCCATTTCCGCGCTGGTCTATACGATCCACAGCTATCTCGGCTGGCTGTCGGTGGCGATCATGGGCGGGCTGTGGCCGCTGCTGGTGATGACCGGCATGCACCGGGTCTTTACGCCGACCATCATTCAGACCATCGCCGAAACCGGCAAAGAGGGCATGGTAATGCCGTCGGAGATCGGCGCCAACCTGTCGCTCGGCGGCTCGTCGCTGGCGGTGGCGTGGAAAACGAAAAACCCGGAATTGCGCCAGACGGCGCTGGCCGCCGCGGCATCGGCGATTCTGGCCGGTATTTCCGAACCGGCGCTGTACGGCGTGGCGGTGCGCCTGAAACGCCCGCTGATCGCCAGCTTAATCAGCGGCTTTATCTGCGGCGCGGTGGCGGGCATCGCCGGACTGGCCAGCCACTCGATGGCGGCGCCGGGGCTGTTCACCAGCGTGCAGTTTTTCGATCCAGCCAATCCAATGACCATCGTCTGGGTGTTTGGCGTGATGGCGCTGTCGGTAGTGCTGTCGTTTGCCCTGACGCTGATCCTCGGCTTTGAAGATATTCCCGTTGAACAGGCCGCCGCCGACGCCCGAGCGCGCCAGGCCCAGGCCCAGGCAACCCACGCCTGAACACACCATTAATAACGAGGTAACGCATGGCGAGTTTCCCACAGGGATTTTTATGGGGCGGCGCACTGGCCGCCAACCAGTCAGAAGGCGCATGGCGCGAAGGGGGGAAAGGGATGGCCACCGTGGATACCCTCCCCCACGGCGCCCACCGTCTGCCGGTAAAATTAGGCCTGGAGAAGCGCTTCACGCTTCGCGAAGACGAATTCTACCCCAGCCACGAGGCGATCGATTTCTACCACCGCTACAAGGAAGATATCGCCCTGATGGCGGAGATGGGGTTCAGCGTCTTTCGCACCTCCATCGCCTGGAGCCGCCTGTTCCCGCGCGGCGACGAGCAGCAGCCGAATCCGCAGGGCATCGCCTTCTATCGTTCGCTGTTCGAGGAGTGCAAAAAGCACGGTATCGAGCCGCTGGTGACGTTGTGCCATTTTGACGTGCCGATGCATCTGGTGATGGAGTACGGCTCCTGGCGCAACCGCAAAATGGTCGATTTCTTCAGCCACTACGCCCGCACCTGCTTTGAAGCTTTTGACGGTCTGGTGAAATACTGGCTCACCTTCAATGAAATCAACATTATGCTGCACAGCCCCTACTCCGGCGCCGGGCTGGTGTTTGAAGAGGGAGAAAATCAGGAGCAGGTGAAGTACCAGGCGGCGCATCACGAGCTGGTGGCCAGCGCGCTGGCGACAAAAATCGCCCACGAGATAAACCCGCAGAATCAGGTCGGCTGCATGCTGGCGGGCGGTAATTTCTACCCTTACTCCTGCAAGCCGGAAGATGTATGGATGGCGCTGGAGAAGGACCGCGAAAACCTGTTCTTTATTGACGTCCAGGCGCGCGGCGCCTACCCGGTATGGGCCGCGCGGGTATTCCGGGAAAAGGGGGTCACCATTGCGAAGCAGCCGGGCGATGATGAGATCCTCAAAAACACCGTCGATTTCGTCTCCTTTAGCTACTACGCCTCGCGCTGCGCCTCGGCGGAGATGAACGCCAGCAACACCAATGCCGCCAACATCGTCAAGTCGCTGAAGAACCCGCACATTCCGGCCAGCGAATGGGGCTGGGGCATCGACCCGCTGGGCCTGCGCATCACCATGAACATGATGTACGACCGCTATCAGAAACCGCTGTTCCTGGTGGAAAACGGGCTCGGCGCCCGGGACGAGATTGACGCCAGGGGGGAGATCAATGACGACTATCGCATCAGCTACCTGCGCGAGCACATCAAGGCGATGCGCGACGCCATCGGCGACGGTATTCCGGTGCTGGGCTACACCAGCTGGGGCTGCATCGATCTGGTCTCGGCGTCAACCGGCGAGATGAGCAAGCGCTACGGCTTTGTCTATGTCGATCGCGACGACGCCGGCAACGGCACGCTGGCGCGCAAGCGTAAAAAGTCGTTCTTCTGGTACCAGAAGGTGATAGCCAGCAACGGCGCCGACCTCGACTAAGCGCGTCTCCCGCGCTCGCCCGTCTCTCCGCGCTAACCGGGGGACGGGCGCTGCTTTCTGTTGCATCTATTACATGTTTTTTTCTCGAGCCTGATTCCAGTTTCTGATTTGCCTCCCGTTCACAACAACTGGTATTTTATCCAGTATATTTTCAGGGGTATCTTCAGCAAGGAGCACATCATGAACGCACAGCACACCACTGCAGCCGGAGGGATCGCCAGGGCCATTCGCCAGTTAACCGTGGGGTATGTCAGAAAACGCCATGAGAACCGCAAAACGCGGGAGACGCGGCGCTACACCCGCCATGCGGCGCTGAGCCTGAACGGCGACTGGCTGGAGCAGGCGGGATTCCCGGTCGGCACGCAGGTCAGAGTCTCGGTGTCGCCCGGTAAATTAGTAATAGAGAATCTTGAGCTGGCGCCGCCGGTAACGGGGCTCCCGGCCGGTCAGTCGCCCGCCGTCGGGGAGCCCTGAGCACCGCTGGGTTAATCGTCTGCGGCTTCCAGCCGGGCAAAGCCGCCGTGGCCCTGCCAGCCTGCCAGCTGCTGGTACACCCGGGCAACGGCGGCTTTCACCGGCTGGGTCATCGGATAATAAAAACCGACAATATCCGGCTGAATGCCGAGGAAGATCACTTCGCCGACGTCCTCTTTCAGCTGATCGACCAGATAGTTGAGCGGCATGTTATGGGTGGTCATCATAAACATCTCGGCGATGTCGTCGGGGTCGATGACGCGAATGTCGCCGGGGTTTAGGCCCATATCGGTGGCATCGACGATCAGCAGGCGTTCGGGGCGTAATTCGCGGATCGCCACGATGTCGTTTTCCGGCGCGCTGCCGCCGTCGATGACCACCCACTGGCCGACCGGGTTCGCCGCGCACATCTCCGCCAGCAGCGGGCCGGCGCCGTCGTCGCCCATCATACTGTTGCCGACACAGAGTAAAACGTCAGTCACGTAATCTCCTCACCATCAGGTAGATGGCGCTTTCCTGGTGAATATCATGCAGCATGCTGAGCATTGTTTTGCTCCACGCCTGCTGCTGCGGGGTCTGCGCGGACTGCGCTTTATCAAAGGCGTTGGCCAGCATTGCCACATGGCTGCTGTCGATGACGATTTCGCCATACTTCGGCACCCCCTCCATTTTGCGCCGCGCGACGCTGCCGGCCTCAAGGGTGGCGATCCATGCCAGATACGCGTCCCACGGGCAGCTCAGCGCCGCCTCGAGACAGTCGATAACGCCGAGGTGGTGGCCAATCGCCAGGCTGTAATAGACCACCTGCTGCGCCTGATCCGGCGTGGCGTCGTTCTCATCAATAAATTTACGGCTCAGCTGACTGAACACCACCGTCTCGCTCATCGGATACGCGCCCCCTCGACCACCTGGTTGAGATGGGTGACGATCTCGGTCAGACGCGGATCTTTCTCCGCCTCCAGCCAGCGCAGCACCTGGCTGTCGCCCTGGCCGAGCAGACGCATATAGTCGTCGGCAATCTGCCGACCATAGCGATAGCCCGCCAGACGGCGCGCTTCGCGATCGATGCGCACCCTCAGGGGTTGCACCATATCGGCGTGCAGCAGCTCGGTCGGCTGTTCGTCGAGTTCGCCTGGCTGACGAGCATGGATTTTCTGCTCCAGCAGGCCGAGGGCCATGGCGAAGCCGTACAGGGTGGCGGCGGGCGTCGGCGGGCAGCCCGGAATATAGACATCGACCGGTACGATTTTATCGGTACCGCCCCAGACACAGTACAGGTCGTGGAAGATGCCGCCGCTGTTGCCGCAGGCGCCGTAGGAGATGCAAATCTTTGGATCCGGCGCCGACTGCCAGGCGCGCAGCGCCGGGGAGCGCATCGCCCGGGTCACCGCCCCGGTAAACAGCAGGATATCGGCATGGCGCGGCGAAGGCACCACCTTAATCCCGAAGCGTTCCGTGTCGAACAGCGGTGAAAGGGTAGCGAAAATTTCGATTTCACAGCCGTTACAGCCGCCGCAGTCGACGCGATAAACGTAGGCGGAACGTTTGATTTTCTTCAGCAGCGAGGCCTTCATGCTGGCGATGGATTCATCCACCGTCATCGGCACCGGAATGCCGTTTTCATCGCGTGGGCCAAGTAAAGTGCTCATCAGCTGGCCTCCCTCATGTGGCGGGTCAGTTCAATACGATCGGACGGCACCAGGCATTTCTGGCGCTTGCATTCCGGGCAGGTTTCGAAGCTTTCGCGGTGCAGCTCGGCGCGGGTGTCGCCGTTATGCTTGAGCAGCGCGATGGCGTAGTCGATCTCCTTCTGCACCGCGAACGGCCGCTGGCACTCCCGGCAGTGGCAGATAGCGAAGCGCGACTGCTGGAGGAAATCCTCTTTCTTCCACACCGCCAGCTCATACTCCGGTGACAGCTTAATCGCCGCCGTCGGGCAGACCTCTTCACAGCGGCCGCAGAAGATGCAGCGCCCGAGGTTGAACTGCCACGCCAGCTGGTTTGTGGCCAGATCGGTCTCTACCGTCAGGGCGTTCGACGGGCAGGCGTTCACGCAGGCCGCGCAGCCGATACACTGCTGCGGGTTATGCTCCGGCTTGCCGCGGAAGTTTTTATCTACCGGCATCGGCTCCAGCGGATAGGCGTGCGTCGCGGTGCCGGTCTTAATCACTTTTTTAATAAAGGTAAACATGGCGATTCCTTATTTCAGCGGCGAGTTTTTACGCTCGATGCTATAGCGCTCCAGCTCTTTGTACGGCACCACTTTGCTCTTCTTCTTGCGGACATCGACCACGGTCATGCGGTCGGTACAGGAGTAGCACGGGTCAAGGCTGCCGATGATCAGCGGCGCATCGGAAACGGTATTGCCGCGCAGCATATAGCGCAGAGTCGGCCAGTTGGCGTAGGTCGCCGCCCGGCAGCGCCAGCGGTACAGCTTCTGGTTGTCGCCGGTCATGCTCCAGTGAATATCATCCCCGCGCGGCGCTTCTGAGAAGCCCAGCGCGAAGCGGTGCGGAATATAGGTGAAGCCCTCCACCATCAGCGGACCGCCCGGCAGGTTATCAAGACCGTAATCAATCATGTTCAGCGCGGTATAAACCTCGTTGATCCGCACCTTGAGGCGGGAGATGACGTCGCAGCCCTGTTCGCTGTGGACTTCCATCGGCAGCAGGCCGTAGCCGACGAACGGATGGTCGGCGCGGGTGTCGCGGGCGTGGCCGCTGGCGCGCACCATCGGGCCGACGTTGCTGAAGTCGCGGGCGATTTCCGGGTCCAGACGGCCAATGCCGACAGTACGCTGCTCCATGTTCGGGGTGCTGAGCAGCATATCCACCAGCTCCTGCACGTCGCGACGCATCTGCTGCGCCAGCTGGCGGGTCTGGATCATGTCCTCTTTCAGCAGGTCGCGGCGGATCCCGCCGATCAGGTTCAGACCGTAGGTTTTCCGCGCGCCGGTGAGGATCTCGGCCATCTTCATCGAGGTTTCGCGCACGCGGAAGAACTGCATAAAGCCGGAGTCGAAGCCGGTGAAGTGGCAGGCCAGACCGAGGTTCAGGAGGTGCGAATGCAGGCGTTCCACCTCCAGCAGAATGGCGCGGATCATCTGCGCCCGCTCCGGCACCACGATGCCCATCGCATTCTCCACCGAGGTGGTATAAGCGGTGCTGTGGGCGAAGCCGCAGATGCCGCACACCCGGTCCGACAGGAAGGTGACTTCGTTATAACCCATGCGGGTTTCCGCCAGCTTCTCCATCCCGCGATGGACATAGAACAGACGGTAATCGGCATCGATAATATTCTCGCCGTCAACGAACAGGCGGAAGTGGCCGGGCTCATCGGAAGTGACGTGCAGCGGGCCGATCGGCACCACGTTGTTTTTCTTGCTGCCCAGCTCGTTGATGAACTCGTAGGTTTCGGCGTCGGTGGTCGGCGCCGGACGCTGGCGGTAGTCCATGCTGTCTTTACGCAGCGGATAGAGTTCGTCCGGCCAGTCGTCCGGCAGCACCAGCCGGCGCTCGTCCGGCAGCCCCACCGGCACCAGGCCGTACATGTCGCGCACTTCGCGCTCGCCCCACACCGCCGCCGGCACGCGCGGCGTCACCGATGGGTATTCCGGTTTGTTGGCATCCACTTCCACACGCACGGTGATCCAGCATTTGGTGCCCTGCTCCATCGACAGCACGTAATAGACCGCGTAGTGGCCGTTCAGCTTACGTTCATCGTTACCGAACAGCACCGACAGCCAGCCGCCCTGCTGGTAGTAGAGAAACTCCACGACTTCCGGCAGGTAATTGACCTTCACGGTGATGGTTAACTGATCTTTGGTCTGCCAGGCTTCGTCCAGCACCACGCCCGGAAAGGCCTGGTGCAGCGCCGCAAGATAGTGTTGACCGATTTTTTCTTCAGACATGCTCAAACTCTCTTAATCACGCCACCAGCAAGGAGACGAAAGCTAAAAAGGCGAAACCAAACCCGGCCCAGGTGACGCGGGAGGTGGCACAGAAGCGCAGACGCGCCATGCTGTTTTCAAACAGCGCGATGATCAACACGCCCACCACCAGCTTGACGACGGCCACCACCAGCGCCAGCAGCAGGCCGCCGACGCTGAAGCTGGTCATCTGGCCCCACGGGAAAAAGACCCCGACAAACATCTGCAGCACCACCAGCTGTTTGAGGCTGATGCCCCACTTCAGGATGCCAAAGCCGCTGCCGCTGTACTCGGAAAGCGGCCCCTCCTGCAGCTCCTGCTCCGCTTCCGCCAGATCGAACGGCAGTTTGCCCATCTCGATAAAGGTGGCGAAGGCGCAGGCGCACAGCGCCAGAATCAGTGGAATGCTGCGCGCTGCCGGCCAGTGATAAAGGGTGTCGGTGATACTGCTGATATGGGTGGAGCCCGCCACCTGCGCGGCGACCCACAGGCCCAGCAGCAGGATCGGTTCAACCAGCACGCCGAGCATCGCTTCGCGGCTGCTGCCCAGCGCGGTAAACGGGCTGCCGGTGTCCAGACCGGAAATCGCGAAGAAGAAACGGGCGATAGCGAACAGGTAGATCAGGGTGATGAGATCCCCAAGCACCGGCAGCGGAGAGTCCACCGTCACCACCGGCAAGGCGGTGGCGATGGTCAGCATCACGCCCACCATGACGTACGGCGTCAGGCGGAACACCCAGCCCGAGGCGTCGGGACCGACGCTCTGGCGGCCCAGCAATTTCAGGATATCCCGATACTCCTGCAGCACGCCCGGTCCGCGGCGGTTATGCAGACGCGCGCGGGCGACGCGGACGATCCCGGATAACAGCGGCGCGACGGCAAACAGCGCCAGCGCCTGTAGCAATGCAATTAACAGACTCATTCTCAGGCTCCTCGGGAAATGACAATCACCACCAGCACCGCCAGCTCAACCAGCGCCATTGCGCGCAGCAGCGCCGGCGCCGAGGCCGATTGCCAGCCCGGCACCAGACGCACCGGGTTCAGCCAGTGACGCAGCTTCAGCAGCGGCGCAAAGGCCTCTTTCACCGGCATGGCGAAACCGTGGGCGGTGACCACCATCGACTGTTCGTGATCGTAGCCGCAGACCCAGGCCGCGCCGCGCGAGCGCGCCGCCAGGCGATCGCCTTTAAAGAAGATCATCAGCAGGAACGGCAGCAGCGGGCAGGCGATAAGCAGCAGCGCAATCATCGGCTGCGACACCACGCTCGACACCTGGGCCTGCAGCGGGAAGGCGCCGCTCACCAGCGGCAGCAGCCACGGCGCGGCGATGCCGCCAACGAGGCAGAAGACCGCCGCCATGACCACGCTCAGGGTCATCAGCCAGGGGGCGCAGGTGGCGTTTTCCGCCTCTTTGCTCCGCGGCGCGCCGAGGAAGGTGACACCATAGACTTTGGCCATACACATCACCGCCAGCGCGCCGGTGATCGCCAGGCCCACCGCCAGCAGCGGCCCCAGCAGACGGCCAATAAACAGGTCGCTGGTGCTCATTTTGAAGAAGGACTGGTAGATGACCCACTCGCCGGCGAAGCCGTTCAGCGGCGGCAAGGCCGCCATCGCCATCAGCCCCACCAGCATGGCGAGGGAGATCAGCGGCATTTTTTTACCGATGCCGCCCAGCTTCTCGATATCGCGATGGCCGGTGCGGAACCACACCGCCCCGGCGCCGAGGAACAGCGTAGTTTTGAACAGGCTGTGGTTAATCAGGTGATACATGCCGCCGATGAAGCCCAGCACCATCAGCGTGCTGTTGCGGGTGGCCACGCCGGTAACGAAGGCGCCCAGCCCCAGCAGGATGATGCCGATATTCTCCAGGGTGTGATAGGCCAGCAGGCGCTGAATGTTATGCTCCATCAACGCATACAGCCCGCCGATGAAGGCGGTGATCATCCCCAGCACCAGCAGCATCACGCCCCACCACAGCGGCGGCACGCCGCCGGCCAGCGAAACGGTTAACATGCCGTACAGACCGACCTTCATGACCACAGTGGAAAACAGCGCGGCGGCCGGCGCGCTGGCCCCGGCGTGAGCCTGCGGCGCCCAGCCGTGCAGCGGGATCGCCCCCGCCAGCAGGGCGAATCCCGCCAGCCCCGGCAGCCACAGCAGCGGGTTCTGCATCATATCCACCGCCTGGAGATTGATCTGCGCCAGCTCGAGGGTGCCGTAGGTCGACCACACCAGCCAGCAGGTCCATGCCATCAGCAGCGTGCCGAGACGACCCAACGCAAACCACAGTTTACCGGAGGCGGCGCAGCCGGTGAGAAACGCCGCGCAGAGCGCCATGATCTCCGCCATCACCACCAGCGAACCGATGTTGGTCACCACCACCGCGCAGGTGGCGGCGGCCAGCAGCAGGTTGACCAGCAGGCCGTTGGCCTTCACCTGCGGGTGGCGATGCCAGCTAATGTTAAACAGCGACACCGGCAGCGCCGACAGGCCGATGGCCAGCAGCCACAGGGCATTGACGCCGCCCACCCGCATTGTCAGATGGAGAAACTGCAGCATGCCGCCGTGGATCCGATCCGGCATCAGCAGCGCGGCGCCGCCGGCAACCACCAGCATGGCGCTGGCCACCGCGCCGCCGATCCCGGCAATGGCGCCGCTGAGCGGTTTACGCATGGCAAACACAAAGGCCAGCACGGCGCTGGCGGCGTACCACGTCACCGCCTGATTGACTAATCCAATTACACTCATTCCCTCTCCCCCTGTTGCGCCTGGAACAGCGACAAGTCGCCAAGGTCGGTATTAAAGGTCAGCTGGCGTTTACGCTTGCTGGCCTGGGCGATATCACGGCTATCCACCAGCATCAGCGCTTTGGTCGGACAGGTCCGCACGCAGGCCGGGCCCTGGTCATCGAAGTGGCAGAGGTCGCATTTCACGGCAATGGCGCGCACGCCCGGCACCCAGTCGAGCAGCGAGCTGACGCGGGCCGGCGCCGGCGGCGCGGGGGGCGCCAGCCGGGTATTGGCATTGGCCGGAATATCCAGCGGACGGCTGCCGGAAAATTCGATCGCGCCAAACGGGCAGGCGATGCCGCACAGTTTGCAGCTTACGCACAGGCTCTCGTTGAGCTGGACGGCGCCATCGACGCGCTGGATGGCGTTTACCGGGCAGACAGCGGCGCAGGGGGCGTCTTCGCAGTGGTGGCACATCTGCGGTGCCGATTCTTTTTCATTACGCATCACCTGCAGCCGCGGCATAGCCTGCAGGCCGTGCTGGCGATGCGTCTCAGAGCAGGCGGCTTCGCAGGTGCGGCAGCCGATACAGACAGTGGAGTCAGCAATTACAAAACGGTTCACCGGGTCATCCTCGGGTGAAAGTCACTTTTGACGAAATCAGGTTGCGCAGGTGTCATTTTCGACACGTGTCGACACCTTGCGATCAGTGGGTCAGGGCCAGATGGCTTAAGTCCACCGGTTGGTCTTGCTCCATGGCGTCGTACAGACGGTCATAGACGGTGGCGATAATCGCCAGATAATGCTCCAGCACCTGGTCGCGGGAGCGGTTGCTGATCCGCCCGTCCACCGTGCCATCCGCGGCGAGCGTGGCCTGAGCAATCAGATACTTATCACCGCCGCCTTTGTTTTCGACGTAGTATTCGATGGTGTGGCTGTTGAAGCCTTCCGCCAGGGCGACGAACACCTGAAAATGGCCGAACAGCACGAAGCACAGCTCTTTGTCCGGCGCGCAGCTCATCGCGTGATGCAGGCGGGCTTTCGACAGGGTGATCCCCTGAACCAGCGAGTTACAGTAGATATGCCACTGCTCCTGCTGCTGCCGGTGACGGTCGGCGATGTAATCCGCCTTTTCACTTATTTCCCAAATAGTCATATCGGTTTCTCCGTAGCATGAGATGCACCGTCTAAGCATTTTCCGTGCCACATTTTATTTATTTGATTTAATTATGTTTTTATATTTATCCCCTGCCGACGCGACATGTCGATGACAGCCCCGGCGCGTCGTCATCGACATTTCCTGCCGCCACGAGTCCTTTCTGGCACCGTTATTGCATAAAAGGCGCATCGCGATACGGAGGCGACTATGCACGAAATCACCCTCAGCCAGCGGGCGCTGGAAATTATTGAACAACAGGCGCAGCAGGCCGGCGCGCGGCGGGTGACCGGCGTGTGGCTTAAGGTGGGAGCATTTTCCTGTGTGGAAGCCAGCGCCCTGACCTTCTGCTTTGAGCTGGTCTGCCGCGGCACGCTGGCGGAGGGGTGCGAACTGCATATCGCCGAACAACAGGCTGAATGCTGGTGCGAACGCTGTCAGCAGTACGTCCATCTTGTCTCGCAGCACGTCCGCCGCTGCCCGCACTGCAATAACGACCAGCTACAGATCGTGGCGGATGACGGCTTACAGATTCAGCGTTTAGAATTGGAGTAAATTATGTGTACAACATGCGGCTGTGGAGAAGGCAACCTCTATATTGAAGGAGACGAACGAAACCCGCATTCCGCGTTCCGCAGCGCCCCCTTCGCGCCCGCCCCACGCCAGACGATGACCATCACCGGCGTAAAAACCGACCACTTCGCCCCCACCCGCTCGACGGAAGGCGATCTGCATTACGGCCATGGCGAAGCGGGGACTCACGCCCCGGGCCAGAGCCAGCGGCGCATGCTGGAAGTGGAAATCGACGTGCTGGATAAAAACAACCGTCTGGCGGCGCGCAACCGCGCGCGCTTTGCGGCGAAGCAGCAGCTGGTGCTGAATCTGGTTTCCAGCCCCGGCTCCGGCAAAACCACCCTGCTCACCGAAACCCTCACCCGGCTGAAAGGGCGTGCCGACTGCGCAGTGATTGAAGGCGACCAGCAAACGGTCAATGACGCCGCCCGCATTCGCGCCACCGGCACCCCGGCGATTCAGGTCAACACCGGGAAAGGCTGCCATCTCGACGCCCAGATGATCGCCGACGCCGCCCCGCGCCTGCCGCTGGCTGACCACGGCATTCTGTTTATTGAAAACGTCGGCAACCTGGTCTGCCCGGCGAGCTTTGATCTCGGCGAACGCCATAAGGTGGCGGTGCTGTCGGTCACGGAAGGCGAAGACAAGCCGCTGAAGTATCCGCATATGTTCGCCGCCGCCAGCCTGATGCTGCTCAACAAGGTCGACCTGCTGCCGTATCTCAATTTCGACGTCGAGAAGTGCCTGGCCTGCGCCCGCGAGGTCAATCCGCATATTGACATTATCCTCCTCTCCGCCACCAGCGGCGAAGGCATGGATCAGTGGCTCACCTGGCTGGAGACGCAGCGATGTGCATAGGCATTCCGGGACAAATTTGCGCCATCGACGGCGTGCTGGCGAAGGTGGAAGTCTGCGGCATTCAGCGCGACGTCGACCTGACGCTGGTGGGCGCCGTTGACGAGCAGGGCCAGCCGCGTCTCGGCCAGTGGGTGCTGGTGCACGTCGGCTTCGCCATGAGCGTGATTAATGAAGCCGAAGCCCGCGATACTCTCGAAGCGCTGCAAAATATGTTTGACGTAGAGCCGGACGTCGGCGCCCTGCTGTACGGCGAGGAGCGATAATGCGTTACGTTGACGAATACCGCGCCCCTGAGCAGGTCATGCAGTTGGTGGCTCATCTTCAGCAGCGTGCCCATCTGCTGCCGCACACCGCCGCGCGACCGCTGCGCATCATGGAGGTCTGCGGCGGTCATACCCATGCCATTTTTAAATTCGGTCTCGACCAGCTGTTGCCGGAGAATATCGAATTTATTCATGGGCCCGGCTGCCCGGTGTGCGTCCTGCCGATGGGGCGCATCGACGCCTGCATTGAGATTGCCAGTCGTCCGGGGGTTATCTTCTGTACCTTCGGCGACGCCATGCGCGTACCGGGCAAAAACGGCTCACTGCTGCAGGCGAAAGCCCGCGGCGCCGATGTCCGCATCGTTTATTCGCCGATGGACGCCCTGCGGCTGGCGCAGCAAAACCCGCAGCGTGAAGTGGTCTTTTTCGGTCTCGGTTTCGAAACCACCATGCCCGCCACCGCCCTCACCCTGCGTCAGGCGCGGGAGCGCAACGTCGATAACTTCTTCTTTTTCTGCCAGCACATCACCCTGCTGCCGACCCTGCGCAGTCTGCTGGACCAGCCTGACAACGGTATCGACGCCTTTCTCGCCCCCGGCCACGTCAGTATGGTGATCGGCACCGAAGCCTACGGCTTTATCGCCAGCGACTATCATCGCCCGTTAGTGGTCGCCGGTTTCGAACCTCTTGATCTACTGCAAGGCGCGGTGATGCTGGTTGAGCAGACAATAGCGCAGCGTAGCGAGGTGGAAAATCAGTACCGCCGCGTAGTGCCGGATGCCGGCAACCCGCTGGCGCAGGCGGCGATGGCCGACGTGTTTCGCCTTGATGGCGACAGCGAATGGCGCGGTCTGGGGGTCATCAGCGACTCCGGCGTGCACCTCACGCCGGCCTATCAGCGCTTCGATGCCGAGGCCCATTTCCGCCCGGCGCCGCAGCGCGTGTGCGACGACCCGCGCGCCCGCTGCGGCGAGGTGTTGACCGGCCGCTGTAAACCGCACCAGTGCCCGCTCTTCGCCAGCACCTGCAATCCGCAAAGCGCCTTTGGCGCGCTGATGGTCTCCTCGGAAGGGGCCTGCGCCGCCTGGTATCAATATCGCAGTCAGGAATATGAAGCATGAAAAGCGTCCAGTTAGCCCACGGTAGCGGCGGTCAGGCAATGCAGCAGCTGATCGGCGACCTGTTTATGCAGGCTTTCGCCAACCCCTGGCTGGCGGAGCAGGAGGATCAGGCGCGTCTCGATCTGGCGGCGCTTGCCGCCCAGGGGGATCGTCTCGCCTTCTCCACCGACAGCTATGTGATTGACCCGCTGTTCTTTCCCGGCGGCAATATCGGCAAGCTGGCCGTCTGCGGTACCGCCAACGATGTGGCGGTCAGCGGCGCCATCCCCCGCTATCTTTCCTGCGGGTTTATTCTCGAAGAGGGGCTGGAGATGGCTACCCTGGAAACGGTGGTCGCCAGCATGGCCGATATCGCCCGGGCGGCAGGGATCGCCATCGTTACCGGCGACACCAAAGTGGTGCCGCGCGGCGCGGCGGATAAGCTGTTTATTAACACCGCCGGCATCGGCGCCATCCCGGCAGACGTTCGCTGGGGGACGCAGCAGATCAGCGCCGGCGATGTGCTGCTGGTCAGCGGCACGCTGGGGGATCATGGCGCCACCATCCTTAATCTGCGCGAGCAGATGGGGCTCGACGGCGCGCTGTCCAGCGACTGCGCGGTGCTGACGCCGCTGATCCAAACCCTGCGGCCGCTGCGCGGCGTCAAAGCCCTGCGCGACGCCACCCGCGGCGGCGTCAACGCCGTCGCCCATGAGTTCGCCGCCGCCAGCGGCTGCGGCATTGAACTGCACGAGGCGAAGCTGCCGGTCAACGACACCGTGCGCGGAGTCTGCGAGCTGCTCGGGCTGGACGCCCTGAACTTCGCCAATGAAGGCAAGCTGGTGATCGCCGTCGCCCGCGAAGAAGCGAAAAACGTGCTGGCGCATATACGGTCTCACGCCCTGGGACGCGAGGCGGCGATAATCGGCGAGGTGGTCGCCCGCCCGGGCGTGCGTTCCGTCGGGCTGTACGGCGTGAAGCGGACGCTCGATCTTCCCCACGCCGAGCCGCTGCCGAGAATTTGTTAACCACGGCGTCGGGTCCCGGATAGCGGCTGGCGCCTTATCCAGGCTACAACACGGCGCGCACATGTAGCCTGGCTAAGCGCAGCGCGAGCCGGGAAAAGCCAGCATGATTATCCCGCCCAAACCAGCGGGCGCCCACGGATGGGTTAAAGCGGCAATAACCGCTTTATTAACATACTATTATTTGTACCATCATTTTCTTATGCGCCGCGTTGCCGGCGCGTTTTGGATGTAAGCCATGTCGTATACACCGATGAGCGATCTCGGCCAGCAGGGTCTGTTTGATATCACCCGGCTTTTATTACAGCAGCCCGATCTGGCTGCGCTGAGCGAAACCCTGACCCGCCTGGTGCAACAGTCCGCACTGGCCGACGAAGCGGCCATTATCCTGTGGAACGCAGGCAACCACCGCGCGGCCAGATACGCCTGCGATGAGGCAGGCCAGCCGGTGAGCTATGAAGATGAAACCGTGCTCGCCCACGGACCGGTGCGCCGCTTACTCTCCCGGCCGGATGCCCTGCATTGCGATCATGAGACCTTTGCCGACACCTGGCCGCAGCTTATCCGCAGCGGGATCTATCGCCCGTTCGGGTACTACTCGCTGCTGCCGCTGGCGGCCGACGGGCGGATCTTCGGCGGTTGCGAATTTCTGCGCCGTGACAACCGGCCATGGAGCGAGAAAGAGTTCCAGCGGCTGCATACCTTCGCGCAGATCGTCGCCGTCGTCAGCGAGCAGATTCAGAACCGGGTCAGCAATAACGTCGATTACGATCTGCTGTGCCACGAGCGCGACAACTTCCGCATCCTGGTGGCGATCACCAACGCGGTCCTCTCACGTCTGGATATCGACGAGCTGGTCAGCGAGGTGGCGAAAGAGATCCATCGCTACTTCCGGATCGACGCCATCAGCGTGGTGCTGCGCAGCAACCGCAAAGGGAAGCTCAACATCTATTCCACGCACTATCTCGATGCCAGCCATCCGGTTCACGACCAGAGCGAGGTAGATGAAGCGGGCACCCTCACCGAGCGCGTGTTCAAAAGCAAAGAGATGCTGCTGCTTAATCTGCACGAGCATGACACCCTCGCGCCGTACGAGAAAATGCTCTTCGAAATGTGGGGCAACAAGATCCAGACCCTGTGCCTGCTGCCGCTGATGTCCGGCAACACCCTGCTCGGGGTGCTGAAGCTGGCGCAATGCGACGAACAGGTATTTACCACCACCAATCTCAAGCTGCTGCGCCAGATCGCCGAGCGGGTGTCGATCGCTATCGATAACGCCCTCGCCTACCGTGAAATTCAGCGCCTGAAAGAGCGACTGGTGGATGAGAACCTCGCCCTCACCGAGCAGCTCAACAATGTCGAGAGCGAATTCGGGGAGATCATCGGCCGTAGCGAGGCGATGAACAATGTGCTCAAGCAGGTCGAGATGGTGGCCCACAGCGACAGCACCGTGCTGATCCTCGGCGAAACCGGCACCGGCAAAGAGCTTATCGCCCGCGCCATTCATAACCTCAGCGGACGAAACAGTCGGCGGATGGTGAAGATGAACTGCGCCGCGATGCCCGCCGGTCTGCTGGAGAGCGATCTGTTCGGCCACGAACGCGGAGCCTTCACCGGGGCCAGCGCCCAGCGTATCGGCCGCTTCGAACTGGCGGACAAAAGCTCCCTGTTCCTTGATGAAGTGGGCGATATGCCGCTGGAGCTGCAGCCCAAGCTGCTGCGCGTTCTCCAGGAGCAGGAGTTCGAGCGCCTGGGGAGCAACAAGCTGATCCAGACCGATGTCCGACTGATCGCCGCCACCAACCGCGATCTCAAGCAGATGGTTATCGACAGGGAATTTCGCAGCGACCTCTACTACCGGCTCAACGTGTTCCCAATCCACCTGCCGCCGCTGCGCGAGCGTCCCGACGATATCCCGCTGCTGGTGAAGGCCTTTACCTTCAAAATCGCCCGCCGCATGGGACGCAATATCGACAGCATTCCGGCGGAGACCCTGCGTACCCTGACGCGCATGGAGTGGCCGGGCAACGTGCGCGAGCTGGAAAACGTCATCGAACGGGCGGTGCTGCTGACCCGCGGCAACGTGCTGCAGCTCTCCCTGCCGGAGCGGGATATCGTCGAGCCTCCGCGGTCGCCAGAGGTCCTGCCTGAGGAAGGCGAAGATGAATATCAGCTGATCGTCCGGGTGCTGAAGGAGAGCAACGGCGTGGTGGCCGGGCCGAAGGGCGCCGCCCAGCGGCTGGGGCTGAAGCGCACCACGCTCCTGTCGCGCATGAAGCGGCTGGGCATTAATAAAGACGAGCTGGTGTAGCCTCGCGCGCTCCCTCTTTGCGCGCCGGTAAGAGGGAGCGCTGGCGCAGAGCGCTATTTGTCGCTGGTAAAACCGTTGCTGGTCGCCAGTTCGGCAAACCACAGCGCATTGCGTTTTATCTGTCGCTCGCCGGTCTCCAGATCCAGTCGCCAGAAGCCGTAGCGTCGTTTGAAGGCATTGATCCACGACCAGTTGTCGATAAACGTCCACTGGTGTACGCCAAAGCAGTTCGCACCGTCGGCAATGGCGCGGTGCAGTTGCACCAGATGCTCCTCCATCAGCTGTATGCGAAAATTATCGTCTATCACCCCGTCCGCCCCGGGCTCTCCCTCTGATTGTCGATCCATCGCGATGCCGATTTCCGCGAGATACCACTTAATGTTGCCGTAGTTATCGCGAATATTGGCGGCAATGTCATAGATCGCCTGCGGCAGGATCTCGTTGTTATCACGATAGGGATTAAAGCGGCCCTGCGGGTTCACCGCGTTTTCGAAATAGTATTCCGGGGTGAAATAATCGAGATCATATTCGCCCTCACGCGCTTTTACCCGCCGCGGCACGTAATAGTTCACCCCAAGAAAATCGATATCCGCGCTGAGGATCAACGCCACGTCGTCTTTGCTGGTCGTCGGCAGGCAGTCGTGGGCGGCGAGGATCTCGCACAGCGCTTTGGGGAATTCATGTTTTACCAGCGGGTCAAGGAAGCTGCGGTTAAAAAACAGGTCGGCATACCCGGCGGCTTTTTTATCCGCGTCGCTGTCGGTGAGGGTATAGCTCGGGGTCAGGTTGAGCACCACGCCGATCTCGCCCGCCAGCGCCAGTTCACGATAAGCCGTTACCGCTTTGGCGTGCGCCAGCATAATGTTAAACGCCACCTGCGCCGCCAGCCGGCCATCTTTCTTACACGGATAGTGGAAGTCGTACAGGTAGCCCCCCTCAACCGGCACAATCGGCTCGTTGAAGGTTATCCAGTATTTAACCTTATGGCCAAACAGGCTAAAGGCGGTGCGGGCAAAGCGGGCAAACAGCTCGGCCACGTGCGCCGATTCAAAGCCGCCGTACTGTTTCTGCAGCGCTTCCGGCATATCAAAGTGGTAGAGATTGATCATCGGCTCAATGCCGTTGGCGATCATCTCATCGAGATAGGCGTGATAAAAACGCACCGCGTCCGGGTCCGGCGCGCCGGTTTCCAAATCAGCGATCAGTCGTGACCACTGAATTGAGGTGCGAAACGAGTTGAAGCCGGTCTGTTTCATTAGCGCCACGTCCTGCGGATACTGATGATAAGTATCACATACGGTTTGCGGCCCTACCTGCTGATAAAATCGCTCCGGCTGTTCGGCAAACCAACTGTCCCAGATGGAACGATGGCGCTTATTGGTGACCCCTTCCGTTTGCGGGCCAGACGCCGCCGCCCCCCACAGAAACCCTTGCGGAAACTGATATTGCTGCATAACCTCTCCTTCGAAAAAAGGCTGCGCCCGTCTGGCGCAGCCTGAACGTACTACTCCGCGACCACTTCGATCGATTTAATGAACATATAGCCCCAGTCGCCGGCGAAGCGGCCGAAGTCAATCTGATTAGTCCCCGCGTTAAGCGTCACCGGTATCCGCAGCTGCTGGCCCTGCTCATCCGTCTGCGGGAAGGCCACGGCCTGCGGAGCGCCCCCGTTGACGACAAAGGAGTTCTGCTTGCCGCCCCATTTGCCGTTGAAGGTTACGTTGAGCTGGAACTGACCGCTCCACGGCGCCTGCACATGCCAGCTGATCTTATCCCCCTCGCTGGCAAATGGGCCGAGGAAACCGTCCTCGCCAACTGCCAGCGCGTCTTTATCACTCTTCATTACCGTCAGGTGCCCCTCAGCCATGCCATAAACTTCGCCGTGATAACGACAGAAATCCGCCGGCGCTTTCCCCGCCGCCTCGCCCACCGTCACGGTCACGGTTTTGCTGCTTTTCAGCAGCCCATCGTCGGCAGTGAACGTCAGCGCATAGGTACCTGGCGCCGTAAACCAGGCCCGGGTTTGAGCCCGATCGGCATGGCAAAAATGCACCTGTCCCTCACCGGCGTGCTGCCAGCCCACCTTAACCTCTCGCGACGGCAGGCCATCGTCCTGCCAGCTGGCCGTAAGCTCGACGCCCTGGTCCTGCGTGGTGGTTAGGGCCGGTTCCAGCGTGACAACCGGCGGCTGATTCTCCTCGCTATGCTGCACGCTAATCACATTGGAAGGAGCCGAATGACCGCTCTCGTTTTTCGCCGTCACCCGGTAGTAATACGTATGCCCGAGCTGAAGCTGACGATAATCGTCGCGGAACAGAACCATGGTTTCCGGATTCCATTCGTTAACGCCATCGGAGATATCCCGGCCCACCACCGTCCACGGCCCGGTCGGCGAGGCGGCGCGTTCGACATCGTAGCTGCGTCCCACCGCGGCTCCCATCCAGTTGATCGCGAAGGGCGAGGTGGTCTCGCGCAGCAAAGGCGCGTCCGGCTTCGGCAGCGGCGCCATCGTCTGCTGTCCGGCCATCTGCGCCGCGGCCGTGCGCACCAGATCGACCACCGCCTGCTCCTGGTTCGCTTCGCCTTCTTTGGCAAACCCCGGCAGGTGGTAACTGTAGTGCCCGGTCGACTCCTTATGCCAGTAGAAGCCGCCGTCGTGACGATGGCCGCGGAAGCCCCAGATAAGCCCGCCGGCGGCTTGCGCCCCGTTGACGTCGCTGTGAACGATCGACTGCATAATGGCGTTCAGTTGATCCGCCGGCAGCAGGCCAAACTCGCCGACGAGATAGACTTTTTGCCCGCCGACGGCGCGCAGATCCTGCGTGACCTGCCCGGGATGGTTATTATCGGCATTGGTGTAATAGTGATTGCTGACGATATCCACATTGGGGTCGGTCAGCGCAAAGGAATTGATTTTCTTATAGGTACCATCCACCACTAACTGGTGAGGGGCCCACTTTTTAATCCACGCCGCGGTCTGATGCAGGAAATCGGCGTTGGTATCCTCCAGCTCGTTACCGGTTTCCCAGGCCATGATCGCCTTTTCATCATAGTAGGCGCGACCGGTGACGGTATTTGTCCGGGTGATAACCTGGCGGATCACATCCAGATAGGCTTTGAAGGTCTTGCTATCGGTCCGATAAAAGTCTTCCGCTTTTTCATGATAGAACGCCGCCAGCTGCTCGCGCCCGCCCCACCACCACCAGTGGTCGATAAACGGCAGGATCAGACGCAATCCCTGTTTGTCCGCTTCGGCAATCATGTTGTCATACACCCGCATGGCTTTCTCATTCAGCCGCGGCATGCCGTCCGCCGTTTCCGGCGCCAGAATATGGGTCTCGCGCCCGCAGGCTTTATCAAATTCCTGCTGCACCGACAGCACGTAGACGCGCTGGGCTTTCGCCCCGGTTTGCACCATCGCCTGGATCCAGTTTTGCTGCTCCTGCGCAGTTGGCCATTTAAAGTATTGTCCCCAGCCGCGCGGGTCTGCTCTGCAGGGGCCGCGGGCGTCGTCTTCAATGCGGTGCAGCTCCGGCGCGTGGATCCCGGCGAAACGAAACACCTTGTCGCCGTCCTTGAGGGTGGCGCCGTCGCGAGTGATAAAGTGCGTAAAGTGCGAGCGCTCGGCGGCCAGCGCCCCGCCGGCCCCCAGCGCGGACAGCAGCCCCATGAGCAGCAGGTTTTTCATCGGCTTCATCGTTGTCTCTCCTTAGAACCAGACCTCGGCCTGTACGCCGAAGTTAACGGTGTCGGTAGAGCCACTGCGGGAATACCCGCCGGCGGTGATGGTATTGGTATCCCAGTTGTAGTTGCCGTCCAGCGCATCGGAGACACCTTTATCCCACTTCGCGTAGGTGACGAAGAAGCGCAGCTGCGGGCGTGCCCAGAAACCGGAGTCAAAGGTCAGGGTTGGCGCAACGGTGACTTTGGTCAGGCCGCCTTTGCCTTTGCCGTTTACCCCTTTGTAGTTTTTGTCATCCAGGTATTCGTAGCCCAGCTCGTACTGCATGGCAAAGTTGCGGGTGATCTGATGATAAGGGCGGATACCGGCGACCCACATCGAGCGTCCCCAGCCATGGTCATCTTCCGTCCACCAGCGGTAGTTTTTATCTTTCTGCCAGAAAGCGAAGGTCGAGATCTCCAGGTCGCCCATCGAGGCCACGCTATCCAGCACCACTCGCCAGGACTGAGTGTTTTCCAGATTGGCCCAGCCCCAGCCGTTTTTACCCAGCGAGTCGCCCGCCGCCAGCCCTTTGCCGTACTGCAATGCGAGGCGGGAGTAGCCTCCGGTCAGGCCATAGAAACCGTCAAAGTTATAAATACCGGTCACGCCATAGCCCTTCTCGGCGGAAGTCGGGTGGTTTTCGTTACGGTTCATATGGTGGCCGATCAGCTCCAGATCGAATCCTGTCCCCGCGATCTTTTTCAGCCACAGGTTGAGGGAATAGTCATCCGGGTAGCCCTGATCTCCCTTATCCACCGGGTAGGCTTTGGTTTCATCGGTGGGTGAAAAGGCGTACACCCCGGCGTCGAAGCGGGCGAAGCCGAGATCCATGTTGTCGAAGCCGCCGCCGGTGCCGTTGTACTGAATGTACTCCCAGTCGAACTGATGGCTGGAGGTGTTGGAGCTGCTGTAGCGCTTACCGGCCCAGAAGGTCATCTCCGGCGCAAAATCCAGATTGCTCAGCTCGGCGAACCCTTCACGAAACTGTACGTCATGGCCATCGTCATCCTGACAGTTCCAGTCGGAGGTGCATTTCGACTGGTGAGTGAGGTTGGCCTGCACTTTCGCCACCACGCCGCTGTCCGCCGTCAGCGTCACGGTGGGGATCAGTTCGATCTTGGTGTCTTCTTCGTTGCCCAGTCGCCACTTGCCGTCCGGCATCAGGCCGACGGAGTCCGCGCGGTTGCCATCGGAGTTCGCCAGGATCCCGGAGCGGATATAGCCATGCAGCGCAAAATCATACTTCGGATCGGCGCAGGCCAGGCTGCTGGCCCCTGCCAGCGAGAGGAGAGCCAGAGGTATTGAATGTTTCAGCTTTATCATTCTTTTTTTCCCACGTTATGTTTGTTAACACGAACCGATAACGGAGGGGAAATTTACGGATCAAAAATGGAAATGTACATCCGATATTGGAAAGCGCTTTCCATAATTGCCTATCTGGTTCACAAAATTCGCTCTGCGACGAATATATTCGTGAGACTGATCACATAAAATAACAAGAATGCCGCCGGAAGCCGGCAGCAGAGCGGAAGAAAGAGAAAGTGAACAGGTGCCGTCGGGGGATAAGCCCCCGACGGTGAGGGTGTCAGCGCTCGGTTTCCGCGAGCTGGCGTTCGTACACTTTAAAGAAGGGGCGATAGAGCATCCAGGCGTTAAACATCGCGAACAGGCTCATGCACAAATTTTTCCAGCTACCGTTCGCCGACCATGCTGCCCCCAGCGGGGAAGGCATCGACCATGGCAACATCGCCACCGCGCGGTCGAGGATACCCAGCTGAGTTAAATACCATGCAATACAGGCATTTATCAGCGGAACAAAGAGAAACGGCAGTAAAAAAACCGGGTTCATGATTACCGGAAAACCAAACAGTATCGGCTCGTTGATATTAAACAGCGACGGCAGCAGGCCAATTTTGGCCACGCTTTTCAGCTGCCGCGAGCGGCTGCGCATCGCCATCAGCACCAGCGGCAAAGTGGAGCCGATACCGCCGATCAGCAGGTAAAAATCCCAGAACCCCTGCAGATAAATATGCGGCAGCGTTGGCGAACCCGCCGCCAGCGCCTGCTGATTTTCAAACAGATAGGTCATCCAGAAGGGGTTCATAATCCCGGTGATGATCAGCGCGCCGTGGATACCGATAAACCAGAGTAAGTTACAGATAAATAAAGAGATCAGTACCGCCATCAGCGTGTCGGACGCCAGCACCAGCGGCCGCACCGCTTCGCTGATTAACTCCGGTACGATGCGTCCGGTGGTCTGCAGCAGTATGGCATTCATCACGCTTATCGACAGCATCACCACCAGCAGCGGTATCAGCAGTTGAAAGCCATTGCGAGTCATCAGCGGCACTTCATCAGGCAGGCGGATACACCAGCCTTTTTTGTAGAAAAAACGAATTATCTCAATGGAATAGGTACTGGATATCAGGGCGGTAAATATCCCCATACCGCCGAGATAAACGTTGCTCACCGCAGTCTCGCGAAAGCCGATAAACAGCAGAAAAGCCAGACACCCGGTTAAACCGCAGAGCCGTTCCGGCAGACGGTACTGCTTGGCGAGACTGGCGCTGGCGCCGAAGGCGACAATCAGCGCCACCAGGCCAATGGTTAGCTGAAAGGTCGGCAGCAGGATAGGCCGCAGCAGCAAATAGACCTGGCCGAAACGCGAGGCGCCGTCGATGGAAACGGGCGGAAACAAAATGGGCACCAACAGGCTGCCAACAATCACAAAGGGCATTGCCAGCGCAAAGCTATCGCGCATCGCCGTAATGTGGTTGTTGCGCGTCAGAACATTCGCCAGCGGCGCCAGCCGCTGCTCGATGATATCCACGGCCACATTCATTAACTGAATGTTCATACTCCTACCTTTGCGAATGGTTGTCTCGCCGGGATGATCGCCCACAACACCGGAAAGTGAAAGCCTGCCATAGGTGATCATGGTCACAATTAATAAATCCACAAATGGAAAGCGCTTTCCGTAATGCATCCATTTTGACTATAGTCCGCACATCCAATCTCATCAGGAGCGGTACTTATGAAAAAAATTATGTTGTGTTGTTCGGCAGGCATGTCCACCAGCCTGCTGATGAAAAAAATGATTGCCGAAGCCGAACAGCGGGGCCTGCCGGTAGAGATCAATGCCTATGGCGTAGCGGAATTCGCCGAACAGGTTGGCCATTATCAGGTGGTGCTGCTGGGGCCGCAGGTGAAATACATGCAGCAGGATCTGCAAAAACAGGCGGATAAATACGGTATCCGCGTCGAACCCATCAATATGATGGACTACGGCATGCAAAAAGGCGCCGCGGTCCTTGATTTCGCCCTTTCCCTCATCGAAAACAAGAACTAAGGAAAGATCATGAGCTCTCTGTACGCTAAATTGATCGATGTGATCGAACGGCAGATCACGCCTATGGCGGGGGCGATCGGCCAGCAAAAATACGTTACCTCCATCCGCGACGGATTTATTACCGCCCTGCCCTTTATGATCGTCGGCTCGTTTTTGCTGGTGTTTATCTTTCCCCCCTTCTCACCCGACACCACCTGGGGATTCGCCCGCGCCTGGCTGCAGTTTTCTCTTAACCATCGCGAGGCACTCATGCTGCCGTTCAACTTCAGCATGGGGGTGATGACCCTGTTCATTGCCGTCGGGATCGCCGCCAGCCTCGCCAAGCACCATCACCTGGACTCGCTGACCGCCGGGATGCTGTCGCTGATGTCGTTTCTGCTGGTAGCCGCGCCGCTGAAAGATGGCCAGATCTCTACTGCCTACTTCTCCGGTCAGGGGATCTTCACCGCCATTCTGGTGGCCATCTATTCCACCGAGCTGTACGCCTTCCTCAAGCGGCATAACATCACCATTCGCCTGCCGCCGGAAGTGCCTGCCGGGGTGGCGCGCTCGTTCGAGATCCTGATCCCGGTGCTGGCGATCATTCTGACGCTGCATCCGCTGAACCTGTTTATCGAGGCTCAGCTGGGGATGATCATTCCGGAAGCGATCATGTCGCTGGTCAAACCGCTGGTCGCGGCTTCCGATACGCTGCCGGCCCTTCTGTTGTCAGTGCTGGTCTGTCAGGTGCTGTGGTTCGCCGGGATCCACGGCGCGCTGATCGTCACCGGGATCATGAACCCGTTCTGGATGGCCAACCTGTCGGTCAATCAGGCGGCCATGGCGGCAGGTACCGCTATCCCGCACATCTATGTCCAGGGCTTCTGGGATCACTATCTGCTGATCGGCGGCGTCGGCTCCACCCTGCCGCTGGCGCTGATGCTGCTGCGCAGCAAGGCCGTGCATCTGCGGACGATTGGCCGGATGGGGGTCGTGCCGGGGGTATTCAATATTAACGAACCGATCCTCTTCGGCGCACCGATCATCATGAATCCGCTGTTTTTCCTGCCGTTCGTGCTGGTGCCGATGGTCAACGCGACCCTGGCGTACTTTGCGCTGAAGCTGGATCTCGTCAGCCGCGTAGTATCGATGACGCCGTGGACAACGCCGGCGCCCATCGGCGCCTCGTGGGCGGCGAACTGGAGCTTTAGCCCGGTGATCCTGTGCCTCATTTGTATGGCCACCGCCATGGTGATGTACCTGCCATTTCTCAAAGCTTACGAAAAACAGCTGCTGGCCCAGGAGCGTGAAAACGCCGTCGGCCAGGCTGACAACGCGGCGCAAACCGCTTAACGCTAACGATTCAGAGGATAATCATGGAATTAGAAGAACAGGTGATGGGGATCATCATCAACGCCGGCCAGTCACGTAGCCTGTGCTACGAAGCGCTGCACGCCGCTAAAGCGGGTGATTTCGCCACCGCCGACGCCAAAATGCAGGAAGCGGCCCATTATTCCCGCGAAGCTCACCTTGTACAGACCCAGCTTATCGAAGCTGACGAAGGCGAGGGAAAAACCAAAATGACGCTGGTGATGGTCCATGCTCAGGATCACCTGATGACCTCCATTCTGGCGAAAGAGCTGATTGCCGAACTGATTGCGATTTACCGCGCGCAACCGCTTCACGCCTAGCGCCTTGCCCGGCCAGACGTGCTGGCCGGGTCTGAATCCCCGAGGTCACTATGTTACATCTTGGAATAGATATTGGCGGCACCAAAATGGAAGCCGTACTGCTGGACCCGGCAGGCGAATGCGTCCAGCGCCTGCGTCGGCCGACCCACAAAGATAGCTATGACGCCTTTATGCGTCAGTTGCTGACCCTGATTGCCGATATTCGCGCGGTCAGCCCCCAGCCATTCACTCTGGGGATCGGCCTGCCTGGGGCAATCGATCCGCAAAGCGGACGCATTAAAAACTGCAACTGCCTGGTGCTCAACGGCCACGATCTGCGCCGGGATATCATGCAGCAGCTTGGCCAGCCGGTGTGGATGGCAAACGATGCCGACTGCTTCACCCTTTCGGAGGCGGTGGATGGCGCCGGCGCCGGGGCCGCCACCGTCTTCGGGGTGATTATCGGTACCGGCTGCGGTGGCGGGATCGCCGTTCATCAACAGTTGCTTAGCGGCCCCAACGCTATCGCCGGGGAGTGGGGGCATAATCCGCTGCCGGGCTATACTTCTGAGCGGGATGGCCCGCCGCAGCCCTGCTACTGCGGCAAAACGAACTGCATCGAAAGCTTTCTCTCCGGCACCGGCTTCGCCCGCCGCTACGGGGAACAAGCGCGTGCGGAGGCCATTGTCGCCGCGGCGCAAAACGGCGATCCGCGCGCGCTGGCCCACTGGCGACACTTTATCGATGCTTTTGCCCGTAGCCTGGCGTCGGTGATCAATATTCTCGACCCGCAGGTGATTGTGCTGGGCGGCGGTCTGTCCAACGTCAACCAGATCTATCGCGATCTGCCTGCCGCCATCGTTCCGTGGATCTTCTCCGACAGCTGCCGCACGCAGATCAAACCGGCCCGCTTCGGCGACGCCAGCGGCGTGCGCGGCGCGGCCTGGCTGCCCCGTCTGCCCGGCGCCGTGGACGGGCCACGGTAGACACTTTTTTCAGCAGGTATGTTAAGCTAGGCGAAAATGTCCAGACAGAAAAAGCCATGCCAACGATTGATGATGTTTCAAGATTAGCGAATGTCTCAAGAGCGACGGTTTCCCGCGTGCTGACCGGCACCCGGGGCGTGCGCGAAGAGAGCCGGGAAGCTGTGCTGCGGGCCGTTGAAGAACTCAACTATCGCCCGAGCTTTGCCGCGCAAAACCTCGCCAGTCAGACATCCAGCCACGTTGGTCTGGTGATTTCCGCGCAGGACGAGAGCAACGGCGCGCGTCTGCTGCCGCTCCTCTCGCAGGCGCTGAAAGGGCTGAATAAAAGCCTGCTGGTCCAGTATGTCAGCGATCCGGTAGAGCAGGCGGCGGCGATCGACGATCTGCAGCGCCAGTGCGTGGCGGTGGTGGTGCTGGGCGCCGTTGCTGCCGACGCGCCGCGCAACGTTATCGCCTTTGACCGTTTCGGCGTCGCCGGGAGCAACAGCCAGGGCTATGACTTCGCCTTCGCCACTGAAAGCGCCTGCCGCTATGTGATTGGCAAGGGACACCGCAACATCGCCCTGCTGGTGGACAGCGATAGCGACGATGCCAGCCGCCAGATGATGGAAGGCTACCGCAACGTTCTGCAGAACTACTCCATTCCTTTTAACCGCCAGCTGGTGCTGACGGCCAACGATGATGTCGAACAGGCGCTGCTGACCTTAATTAACAGCTTCAGTAAATACTCAGTCATTATCGTTAAACGTGACCGCTACGCGGCTGAGGCAATGCGCCTGCTGCGCGAATTCACCATCGCCGTCCCGCAGGAGGTCTCCCTGCTGAGCCTTGAGGATTCCCCGCTCGCCTCGCTGCTCTACCCACCGCTGACCTGCATCTCCTGGCCACTGGAGGCGCTGCTGGATAACTGTATTCAGCGTATCCGCAGCCTGATTGACGACCGGCCAACCTTCACCGCCGAGGGCCGCTCGCTGGCTGGCCGCCTGATCCCGCGCCAGTCGGTCGCCGATATCTCTTGATCTTCGCCCGGTTCGCGCCGGGCCAGCCTTATCTCTCCACTTTCTTATCGCTTTCGTTTCCCGGCTCATTATTACCCACGCATGCAAATAAGAATTATTTTCATTTATAAATAGCTTGTGCTATATAACATAGCAATGGCTATAAACGCTGGGAAATTGACCACATCATTGCGAGGGATCCTATGCTGCACCTGACACCGCTGAAATCATTGCTGCTGGCCAGCGCGCTGGCCCTGCTGGCCGCGGCGCCGGCCTCGGCGCAGGAGAAATTCAGGGTTATCACCACCTTCACGGTTATCGCCGATATGGCGCAGAACGTGGCCGGCGATGCCGCCGTCGTCAGCTCCATCACCAAACCGGGCGCGGAGATCCACGACTACCAGCCTACCCCCGGCGATATCAAACGCGCGCAGGGGGCGCAGCTGATCCTCAGCAACGGTCTCAATCTCGAACGGTGGTTTGCCCGCTTTTATCAGCACCTGCAGGGCGTCCCGGAGGTGGTGGTCAGCGAGGGGATCCAGCCGATGGGCATCAGCGCAGGCCCCTATAGCGGGAAGCCCAATCCCCATGCCTGGATGTCGGCAGATAACGCCCTGATCTATGTCGATAATATTCGCGATGCGCTGGTGAAATACGATCCGCCTCACGCCGACACCTATCGCCGCAACGCCGAGGCCTATAAAGAGAAGATCCGCCAGACGATGGCGCCGCTGCAGGCCAGACTGGCGCAGCTGCCGGCGGATAAGCGCTGGCTGGTCACCAGCGAGGGAGCCTTCTCCTATCTGGCCCGCGACTATGGCCTGCGCGAACTGTATCTGTGGCCGATTAACGCCGACCAGCAGGGCACTCCGCAACAGGTGCGCAAGGTTATCGACACCATGAAGAAAGAACAGATCCCGACCATCTTCAGCGAAAGCACCATCTCCGATAAACCGGCGCGTCAGGTGGCGCGCGAAGCCGGCGCCCACTACGGCGGCGTGCTGTATGTCGATTCGCTGAGCGCCGCCGACGGCCCGGTGCCGACCTGGCTCGACCTGCTGCGCGTCACCACCGAAACCATCGTCAACGGTATCCAGGACGGGATGAGGAAACAGCCATGAATACTGCGCAAGCGGGTCTGTATGTCGACCAGCTCACCGTCACCTGGCGCAACGGCCACACCGCCCTGCGCGACGCCTCGTTCAGCGTACCGCGCGGCTCTATTGCCGCGCTGGTGGGGGTTAACGGCTCGGGTAAATCCACACTGTTTAAAGCGCTGATGGGCTTTGTGCGCATCGGTCACGGCGAGATCGCCATCCTCGGTCAGCCGGTCAACCGCGCGCTGCGCCAGAACCTGGTCGCCTATGTCCCGCAGTCGGAAGAGGTGGACTGGTCCTTCCCGGTGCTGGTGGAGGATGTGGTGATGATGGGCCGCTACGGCCATATGGGCTGGCTGCGGCGGGCAAAGCCGCGCGATCGCGAGATTGTCGATGCCGCGCTGGCCCGCGTGGGCATGAGCGAGTACCGCCATCGGCAAATTGGCGAGCTCTCCGGCGGGCAGAAAAAGCGCGTCTTCCTTGCCCGCGCCATCGCTCAACAGGGCCAGGTGATCCTGCTGGATGAGCCTTTTACCGGCGTCGATGTGCAGACCGAAGCGCGGATCATCAGCCTGCTGCGCGAGCTCCGCGATGAGGGCTGTACCATGCTGGTCTCCACCCATAATCTCGGGTCCGTAAGTGAATTTTGCGATTACACGGTGATGGTAAAAGGCACCGTGCTGGCCAGCGGCCCGACAGAAACCACCTTCACCGCCGAGAATCTGGAGCGGGCTTTCAGCGGCGTACTGCGCCACGTCGCGCTCACCGGTGCGGAAGCGCAGATTATCACCGATGACGAGCGGCCGTTTATCAGCCGGCGCGCGGCGGGAGGCCCACGATGAGCTGGCTGCTGGAGCCGTTTGGCTATCACTATATGCTCAATGCGATGTGGGTGGCGGCGCTGGTGGGCGGCGTCTGCGCCTTTCTCTCCTGCTACCTGATGCTGAAGGGCTGGTCGCTGATTGGCGACGCCCTTTCCCACTCGATTGTGCCCGGCGTCGCCGGGGCCTATATGCTCGGCCTGCCGTTTGCCCTCGGCGCGTTTCTCTCCGGCGGCCTGGCGGCGGGCAGTATGCTGTTTTTGCAGCAGCGGTCGCGGCTGAAAGAGGATGCGATTATCGGCCTGATCTTCTCCTCCTTCTTCGGGATCGGGCTGTTTATGGTGTCGCTGAACCCGACGTCGGTGAATATCCAGACCATTATCCTCGGCAATATTCTGGCCATCGCCCCGGAGGATATTATCCAGCTGGCGGCGATCGGCTTTATCTCGATGGCGATCCTGCTGTTGAAGTGGAAAGATCTGATGGTGACCTTCTTCGATGAGCACCACGCCCGCTCGATTGGTCTGAACACCCGCGGCCTGAAGCTGCTGTTCTTTACCCTGCTGGCGGCCTGCACCGTAGCGGCGCTGCAGACCGTCGGCGCCTTTCTGGTTATCTGCCTGGTGGTCACCCCCGGCGCCACCGCCTGGCTGTTAACCGACCGCTTCCCGCGCCTGCTGGCCATCGCCGTCGCCATCGGCAGCCTGACCAGCTTCTTCGGCGCCTGGCTCAGTTACTACCTCGACGGCGCCACCGGCGGCATTATCGTGGTGGCGCAAACACTGCTGTTCCTCATCACCTTTATCTTCGCGCCGAAGCATGGCCTGTTGGCCAACCGCCGCCGCGCCGGGGAGGCCGCATGCTGAATCTGATCCTGGCCCCGTTCCAGTTTCCTTTTATGGTCAACGCGATAACAGTATCGATGGTCGTTGCCGTGCCCTGCGCGCTGCTGTCGGTCTTTCTGGTGCTCAAAGGCTGGGCGCTGATGGGCGACGCCATGAGCCACGCGGTCTTTCCCGGCGTGGTGCTGGCCTACATTATCGGCATCCCCTTCGCCATCGGCGCGTTTATCGCCGGACTGCTCTGCGCCGTGACGACCGGTTTTCTCGACGACAACAGCCGCCTCAAACGCGATACCATCATGGGGATTGTCTTCTCCGGCATGTTTGGCGCCGGGCTGGTGCTGTACGTAGCGATCCGGTCCGACGTCCATCTCGACCATATTCTGTTCGGCGATATGCTCGGTATCTCCCTCAGCGATATTGGACAAACGGCGGCTATCGCGCTGGTGATCGCGCTGATTATCGGGCTGAAATGGCGGGATTTTTTGCTGCACGCCTTCGATCCGACGCAGGCCAAAGCCAGCGGCCTGCGCGGCGGACTGCTGCATTACGGCATGCTGTGCATGATCGCCCTGACCATCGTCGCGACGCTGCAGTCGGTAGGGATTATTCTGTCGATTTCGCTGCTGATTGCCCCAGGGGCGATCGCGCTCCTGCTGGTACGGCGCTTTATCCACGCCCTGCTGCTGGCGGTGGCGATAGCGGTCTGCTGCTCGGCGGGAGGGGTGTGGCTGGCGTTTTATCTCGATAGCGCGCCGGCGCCGACTATCGTGGTGCTGTTCAGCGCGCTGTTTGTGGTCGCCTTTGTGACAAGCACGATCCGGGATAGTCAGAAACAGAAGGCTTCATCACCCATCCCCGGTGGCGGCTAACGCCTTACCGGGGCTGCGCTTGTCCCGCGGCTGCGCGCAGCCCAGGCCGGGGAAAGGCCGCTATTTTTTCGGTCGATATTTTTCCGGCAGCGGCGGCACCGGCCGCCTGTCATCCAGCAGATGGCGAAGGGTCAGGATCGGGTGGCGCCAGAGCATTCGTGGCCCGGCCCAGCGCATAATCTGCTTCATCTCTTCGCGCTTCGCCGGCTGATAGCAGTGTACCGGACACTGCTTGCAGGCCGGTTTATTGTCGCCAAACACGCACTTATCAAGCCGCTTGTCGGCGTAGGCGTTCAGCGCCTGATAGTGCTCGCCGTCGTCGCGGGCATCCGGACAGCGGCGCTGATAAAGCCCAATCATCCGACCGATCGTCTGCTTTTCACGTTCGATGCGTTTGCCCACCGTCAACTTCCCTCTCCACAAAAAGATGCATAAATAATACACCTTTTAAACGGGCCACGCAGCCGCTTTCCTAACGATTAGGTCGGGTTAGCGGGTTTATCAACATGCCCCAATGCTTTTTCCGGGAAGCAGACATCGCGCACCCGGCGTTTCAGCTCTGCCGCATCCGGAAAGCCGCCATCCTGCTTGCGCTCCCAGATCTGCTGGCCGTCGATATCGATAGTGAAGATCCCGCCGGTGCCCGGCACCAGTGTCACCGAGGCGATATCGGTGCTGAAGGTGTGTAACAGCTCCTGCGCCATCCAGCTGGCGCGCAGCATCCAGTTGCACTGGGAACAATAGGTGATGGTGATAGCCGCTTTTGAATTCATCGTCATCTCGCTCAGGCTGAAAGGGCACAGTGTAAACAAAGTGCAGTTTAAATGAGGAATACATGAATATTTTGTTGCAAACGATAATACCTATCATTACCATTCTCAATCAATAAATGGAGTGAGACCCTATCCGCAACGGAAAAGACGGAGCAACCTGCAACTCTGGAAGTAACGCGTGAGCCGATACTAATAACGATCAAGGCGTGGCGACTATGTACAAATCGACTCCGTCAGCAGCAGGGTGTAAAAAACGCCTGCTGGTGACCTCTTTGCTTGCAGCAATTTATCAAACTTCTGCCGTCGCAGCAGGCACTTCCGCCATCGGCGGCGAGGCGGTGGATGACACCTCGGAACAAATGACCGTCACCGCTCCCGCGCCGGCGCAAAAAGCCGGTAACGAGCACAGCATCAGCGCCCGGGAGCTGGAGGACAAAGGCGCTAACGATTTCGGCTCGATCATGCGCTATGAACCGCTCATCAGCGCCACCGGGGCCAGCGGCGGCTCCGGCAACGGCAAAAGCGGCTTCGACCGCGGGGGCTACACCGGCTACAACATTCGCGGCATGGAGAGCAACCGCGTCGGTATCGACGTGGACGGTATCGCCCAGCCCAACGCCACCGGCCGCGGCTACGTCGGCCGCTCGGGGCTCAATACCTTCGGCATCGGCCGCGATTATATCGACCCGTATATGTACGGCAGCGTGGATATCCAGTCCGGCGCCACCTCGACGGAAACGGCCAACAGCGCCATCGGAGGGAATGTCTCCTTCCGCCCGAAATCGGCGGATGATTACCTGCGCCCGGGCAAAACCAGCGCCTTCGGCTATCGCAGCGGCTACGACTCCGCGGATCGCAGCTGGCACAACGGGGTGACCGTCGCCGGCGGCGATGAGTTCCTGCGCGGCATTTTGGTCTACAGCCGCCGCGACGGCCAGGAAACCGAAAATAACAGCGACACCGTCGACGCCTACCCGGCGAACTGGCACTCCGATGCCTTTCTGGCCTCCGGGATCTGGCAGCCCAACGACGAGCACAAGCTAACCAGCACCTTCGACTATTACCACAAAACCAACCACACCCACTACGATACCTGGGATTCCAGCGGTAACAGCACCATCGGCACCGCCAACCAGACCAGCCAGACCCGACGCTGGGGCCTGAGCCTGAAGGATGACTGGACGCCGATGAATGACTACCTCGACAGCGTCTCCACGAAAATCTACTACCAGCATACCGAAGCCCATGACTGGACGTATATGCCGGACAGCGTCACCCGCAGAATGCAGACGGTGAACTCCAACTACGACACCGACACCTGGGGCCTGCAGACCGCGCTGGCGAAAACCCTGGGCCGCCACGATCTGAGCGCCGGTTTCAACGCCAGCACCAGCAAAACCCAGCGGCCGTTCAGCCAGTCGCCGATCCCCAGCGTTTACAGCGAGATCATGCAGCCGGAGGCGGACAGCCGCAGCTACACTCTCGGCGGCTTTGTCCAGGATAAGATCAACTTCGACCTTGATAGCCACAACTTCGCCATTATTCCCGGCGTGCGCTTGGTGCATCAATCGACAAAGCCGGAAAATCTGTCCGACCTTGCCGCCAACAGCAGCGCGCTGACCGAATCGTCGGTGGCGAATCTGTACGGTAAAAACAGCGATACCCAGGTTCTGCCGTCGTTGACCTTCCAGTACGACCTCACCCCGCGCCTGATGACCTACCTGCAGTACCAGCGCGGCGCGCAGTTCCCCAACGCCAGCCAGCTGTATGGATCCTGGAACCTTGGGTCCAGCTACGCCGGCAGCCAGCAGTATGCCCTGATCGGCAATACCGATCTGAAGACGGAAACCAGCGATAATCTCGAGTGGGGGCTGAAGGGGGAAGTTACCGAAGGCATCACCCTGCGCACAGCGCTGTTCTACAACAGCTATAAGAACTTTATCGCCTATACCCGCTATACCCGGGCGAATAATCCGGGCCAGTTCACTAACGTGCCGTCGAATATCTACACCATTTATCAGGCGGAAAACCGCGATAAAGCCTATATCTACGGCGGTGAAATTAGCACTAAATTTAACTTTGGCACCTGGTATGAGCAGGTGGACGGCCTGAGCGCCACCCTCGCCTTCGGCTATAGCGAAGGGAAATCGAAATCCAGCTACAGCGGCGATAAATACGTCGACCTCGACAGCGTAGCGCCGATGAAAGCTATCGTCGGCGTGGCGTGGGACGATCCGGCGAAACGCTACGGCACCGCCCTGACGGCGACCTTCGTCAAGGGGAAACAGGCGACCGCCACCAACCGCGAAAGCTACAGCAACAGCGGGTCCGCCATCGCCGATGCCAGCAGCGACTATATGCGCGTGCCGGGCTACGGCATGCTGGACTGGACCGCGTACTGGCAGGTGGCGAAAAACGTGCGCCTCAATGGCGGGGTCTACAACCTCACCGATCGTAAATACTGGGATTACCTGAGCAGCCGCAATATCGAGACCGGCACCAACCAGGACGCCAATGATAAAGCGCTGGCGGTCATGCCGGGCCGCACCTGGCAGCTTGGGGTCAACGTCGACTTCTGATTGCCCGAATAACAACTCACCTGCCCCGGCCCGCCGGCCGGGGATATTGAACATTGAGAAGGATATGATTATGCCCAATGCCCACCCCGATCTGTGGCAGCGCTACCAGGCCACCAAAGCGTCCAGCACCGCGAAATATGCCCGCGATATCGCCGCGGAAATGGGGATCAGCGAAGCCGAGCTGACCGCCGCCCGCCTCGGTCACGATGCCGTGCGCCTGATCGATGACGCCCGGGCGCTGATTGCCGCCCTGGAGCGCGTCGGTGAAACCAAATGCATCTGCCGCAACGAGTATGCCGTCCATGAGCAGGTCGGCCAGTTCACGCACCAGCACCTCAGCGGCCACGCCGGGCTGGTGCTCAACCCGCGCGCGCTCGACCTGCGTCTGTTCCTCAGCCAGTGGGCCAGCGCCTTCCATCTGAACGATAACGGTCGCCAGAGCATTCAGTTTTTCGACCACCACGGCGACGCCCTGCTGAAAGTCTATGCGACCACGCAGACCGACATGGCGGCCTGGGACACCCTGATCACAGAACATCGGGTGGCGGCCCCGGCGCCGCTGGCCCTGCGCCCGCTGGAGCCGGTGAAATATGCCGAGAGCGCCGACGGCGCCGCCCTGGAGAACGACTGGCGCGCGATGACCGACGTACACCAGTTCTTCGGTCTGCTGCGTAAATATCAGCTTTCCCGCCAGCAGGCCTTCCGCCTGGTGAGCGACGACCTCGCCTGCCGCGTTGATCGCCATGCGCTGCCAGCGTTACTGGAGACGGTGCGCCAGGAGGGCAATGACATTATGATCTTCGTCGGCAATCGCGGCTGCGTGCAGATCTTCACCGGCGCCCTGGAAAAGCTGGCGCCGATGCGCGGCTGGCTGAATATCTTCAATCCCACCTTTACCCTGCATCTGCGTGAAGAGAGCCTCGATGAAGTGTGGGTGACCCGCAAGCCGACCTCAGACGGACACGTCACCAGCGTCGAGCTGTTCGCCAAAGACGGCACCCAGATCGCCCAGCTCTATGGCCAGCGCAGCGAGGGCCACCCCGAGCAGGCGCAATGGCGCCAGCAGGTGGATCGTCTGACCCGCGAAGGACTGCCCGCATGATGCGCTGGTTACTGCTTCTCATCGCCTTCCCGTTGCTGAGCCACGCCGCCGTGGAGCGGCTCGTCACCCTCGGCGGCGATGTCACTGAGATCGTCTATGCCCTTGGCGCGCAACAGAGCCTGGTCGCCCGGGACAGCACCAGCAGCTGGCCCCCGGCGGCGCAAAAGCTGCCGGATGTCGGCTACCTGCGGCAGTTGAACGCCGAGGGGATCCTCGCGTTACGTCCGCAGCTGGTGCTAGCGAGCGCCCAGGCGCAGCCCTCGCTGGTTTTACACAAGGTGCAGGCGAGCGGGGTGAAGGTGGTAAACGTGCCGGGCGGCGAAAGCCTGGCCGCGATCGATAACAAAGTGGCCGTCATTGCCGAAGCGTTAGGCAAAACCCCGGCAGGCGACGCGCTGCGCCAGCAGCTTCAGCAACAGATCGCCGCCATTCCAACGCAGCCGATTGCCAGGCGGGTGCTGTTTATTCTCAGCCACGGCGGAATGAATACCCTGGTGGCCGGGCAACGCACCGCGGCCGATGGCGCCATTCACGCCGCCGGGCTGCAGAACGCGATGCAGGGCTTCGACCACTATCGGGCGATGTCGCAGGAGGGGGTGGCCGCCAGCCAGGCGGATCTGGTGGTGATCTCCGCCGATGGTCTCAAAGGGATGGGCGGCGAAGCCGGGCTGTGGAGACTGCCCGGCCTGGCGCAGACCCCGGCGGGGCGTCATAAACAGCTGCTGACGATCGACGATATGGCCCTGCTCGGCTTCGGGCCGCGCACCCCGCAGGCGATTATCGCGCTGCGTGAAAAAGCGGAGCATCTGCCCTGATGCGCCCTGCCCTCGCCCGCCGTTTGCTGTTGATGACGCTGCTGCTGGTCCTGCTGACGCTGTTCGCCACCACCCTTGGCGCGATGCGTTTGCCGCTGGCCAGCCTGCTGCCCGCCGGGGATGAGATGCTGCGCCACATCTGGCTGACCATCCGTCTGCCGCGGGTGCTGCTGGCCCTGCTGGTAGGCGCGGCGCTGGCCCTCTCCGGCTGCGTGATGCAGGGGTTGTTTCGCAACCCGCTTGCCGACCCGGGCCTGCTGGGCATCAGCAGCGGCGCCGCGCTGGCGGTGGCCTGCTGGCTGGTGCTCCCGCTCTCCGCAACGGGGCTGATCGCCCTGTATATGCCGATGCTGGCGGCGTTTATCGGCAGCCTGGCGGTGATGGTGGTGATTTTTATCCTCAGCCGGGCGGAGGAGGGGTCGCTGTCGCGCCTGCTGCTGGTGGGGATCGCCATCAACGCGCTGTGCGGGGCGCTGGTCGGCGTGCTGGCCTGGCTGAGCAACGACGCCCAGCTGCGCCAGCTGTCGCTGTGGGGCATGGGCAGCCTGGGCCAGGCCGAGTGGCCGACCCTGTTGGTGGCTGCGACCCTGATCATCCCGGCGGCGCTGGCGGTGTGGTGGATGGCCTCCCGCCTGAATTTGCTGCAGCTCGGCGATGAAGAAGCGCACTATCTCGGGGTCAACGTGCGGGCGCTGCAGCGCTGGCTGCTGCTGTGCAGCGCGGTGCTGGTGGCCGCGGCGGTGGCCATCAGCGGCGTCATCGGCTTTATTGGCCTGGTGGTGCCGCACCTGATGCGCCTGTGGCTGGGGCCGGACCATCGCGGGCTGATCCCCGGCTCGCTGCTGGCCGGCGCGATCCTGCTTCTGCTGGCCGACACCCTGGCCCGCACCGTGGCGGCGCCGGCGGAGATGCCGGTCGGTCTGCTCACCAGCCTGCTGGGCGCCCCCTGGTTTCTGTGGCTGGTCTTTCGTCGGGAGAACCCCAAACATGGCTAATGAATATTGCGCGCAGGGGCTGGCGCTTCGCCTCGGCCAGCGGCAGATTATCGACAACATCTCCGTCGCGCTGCGCGGCGGCGAGATGACGGCGCTTATCGGGCCGAACGGCGCGGGCAAATCCACCCTGCTGCGGCTGCTGACCGGGTACCTGACCCCGGATAGCGGTACCCGCCATCTGGCGGGCACGCCGCTGGAGGCGTGGTCACCCGAGGCGCTGGCGCGCCGGCGGGCGGTCATGCTACAGCGTACGGCCCTGCAGGCCGACTGGACGGTGGAAACGGTCATCGCCATGGGGCGCTCGCCGTGGGGCCCGACCGCGGACCCGGCGGAGCTGGCGACGGTAATGGCCGTCACCGGCTGCGATGACCTTGCCGGCCGCCGCTATCCCGGCCTCTCCGGCGGCGAGCAGCAGCGGGTGCAGCTCGCCCGCTGTCTGGCGCAGCTGTGGCGCGACGGCGCGCCGCAGGGCTGGCTGTTTCTCGATGAGCCCACCTCGGCGCTGGACCTTTACTATCAACAGCATCTGCTGCGCTTGCTCAAACGGCTCACCGCCGGCGGGCAACTGCACGTGTGCGTGGTGCTGCATGACCTTAACCTCGCCGCCCTGTGGGCCGACCGCATCCTGCTGCTACACCAGGGCCGCCTGGTCGCCCAGGGGACGCCGCAGGAGGTGATCCAGCAGTCGGTTATCCATCGCTGGTACGGGGCGGATGTCCGTCTCGGCCAGCATCCAGACAACGCGGCCCCCCAGGTCTATCTGGCGCCGTAACCCCCGCGCGGCGCAACTGGAATCCGGATCGCGCCGCGCGCGTTCGGTATTACACCGCAAAAGCTGATGAGCATTATACTTTCATATCTATCAGCGTTCCCTTTTGAGGGTCCCCATGAGCCGATACACAGTTGCTGGCAGCGAAGGCCAGTATGAGAAAAATTCAGGTGAACGGGTTTTGGCTAATAAACTCGGGATTGCTGACGCAAATGAGATGGATAGCGTAGAACTGGTACTGCTGGAACAACTTTATCGCTCGGTTTTTGAGGAACACTTTCCAACCGGATTGCTCAGCGTCAATATCCTGAAAAAGTGGCATTATCGCTGGTTAGGCAATATCTATGCATGGGCAGGCCAGGAAAGAACGGTCAATATCAGCAAAGGCGATTTTATGTTCGCCCCTTCAACACAGCTGGCTAAACTGCTAAACGATTTTGATAAGAAATACCTCGCTCATTATACGCCTTGTTCAGGCATGAGTGAATTGCAGCTCACAGAAGCTATCGCAGTCACACATGTTGAATTGATCCTCATCCATCCATTCAGAGAGGGTAACGGGCGTTTATCACGATTATTAGCTGATGTGATGGCGGTGCAGGCTGGCTATAAACCGCTGAATTATCAAAGCTGGGAACAAAACAAAACCCAGTATATATCGGCTATCCATGCAGGTTTGACTCTGGACTATCGACCGATGAAACACTGGGTCAGCATGGCCTTAAGAAGGGATTAGGCAAGACGAAGATGCGCATATTTTTTGCGCGCGGCTTCAAGACTCTCTTCAACTCTGGCTGAGGGTTGCCCTGTCTCGACCGCGGTTGATGTCGCAACAGAACGAACGATGTCAGCGCGGGAAGGTCTGGCGTATGTGGCCTGATCTTTTTTGTTGTGACTCATGGCATCTCCCTTTTCATTCACCTGATGGTTTCAGTATATCAAGGATCGTTGCTAACTGCTGCCGTTAAGGCTTATCCAGGGAAATATCGGATAGGGCTTTTTTGAACCGGTAACTGCACATCCTGATGCTGGCTTGTGATGACTCATCCCCCTCTGCAACTGGAATCCGGATCGCGCCGCGCGCGTTCGTCAGTTTCCCTCGCCTGCCCATCTCCGTTATCATGTCTCATCCATGTGATAACGACGAAAACAACAAAATCGCAGCCATTTCAAATCAGGGATCTGGATAACACCCCATGAGCACAATTGACAATCTCGACGCCCACACGCCGATGATGCAGCAGTATCTCAAGCTGAAGGCGCAACATCCTGACATTCTGCTGTTTTACCGGATGGGGGATTTTTACGAGCTGTTTTATGACGATGCGAAACGCGCGTCGCAGCTGCTCGATATCTCGCTGACCAAACGCGGCGCCTCCGCGGGCGAACCCATTCCCATGGCCGGCATCCCCCACCACGCGGTGGAAAACTATCTTGCGAAACTGGTTAATCAGGGCGAGTCGGTAGCTATTTGCGAGCAGATAGGCGACCCGGCCACCACCAAAGGGCCGGTCGAGCGTAAAGTGGTGCGTATCGTCACGCCGGGCACCATCAGCGATGAAGCGCTGCTGCAGGAGCGTCAGGACAACCTGCTGGCCGCCATCTGGCAGGACAGCAAAGGCTTTGGCTACGCAACGCTGGACATCAGCTCCGGCCGCTTCCGCCTGAGCGAACCGGCCGACCGCGAAACCATGGCGGCAGAACTGCAGCGCACTAATCCGGCGGAGCTGCTGTATGCGGAAGATTTTGCCGAATCGTCGCTGATCGAAGGCCGCCGCGGCCTGCGCCGTCGCCCGCTGTGGGAATTTGAAATCGACACCGCGCGCCAGCAGCTTAACCTGCAGTTCGGCACCCGCGATCTGGTCGGCTTCGGCGTGGAAAACGCCCCCCGCGGCCTGTGCGCCGCCGGCTGCCTGCTGCAGTATGTCAAAGACACCCAGCGCACCTCGCTGCCGCATATTCGCTCCATCACCATGGAGCGCCAGCAGGACAGCATCATTATGGATGCCGCCACCCGCCGTAACCTCGAGATCACCCAGAATCTCGCCGGCGGCACCGATAACACTCTGGCCTCGGTACTCGACTGTACGGTGACGCCGATGGGCAGCCGGATGCTCAAGCGCTGGCTGCATATGCCGGTCCGCGATACCGCCGTGCTGGTGGAGCGCCAGCAGACCATCGGCGCGCTGCAGGAGCGCTATACCGAGCTGCAGCCGGTGCTGCGCCAGGTCGGCGATCTGGAACGTATTCTGGCGCGTCTGGCGCTGCGTACCGCCCGTCCACGCGATTTAGCCCGCATGCGTCATGCCCTGCAGCAGTTGCCCCTGCTGCGCGAGCAGCTGGCTGACGTTGACAGTCAGCCGGTGCAAAAATTGCGCGAAAAAATGGGCGAGTTTAGCGAACTGCGCGAACTGCTGGAGCGCGCGGTGATCGACACCCCGCCGGTGCTGGTCCGCGACGGCGGGGTCATCGCTCCAGGCTACAGCGAAGAGCTGGACGAATGGCGGGCGCTGGCCGATGGCGCCACCGATTATCTCGATAAGCTGGAGATCCGCGAGCGCGAGCGGCTGGGCCTCGACACCCTGAAGGTCGGCTACAACGCCGTCCACGGCTACTACATCCAGATCAGCCGCGGCCAGAGCCACCTCGCGCCGATCCACTACGTGCGACGCCAGACGCTGAAAAACGCCGAACGCTATATTATTCCTGAGCTGAAGGAATACGAAGATAAGGTGCTGACCTCCAAGGGCAAAGCGCTGGCGCTGGAAAAGCAGCTTTATGACGAACTGTTCGACCTGCTGCTGCCGCACCTTGCCGACCTGCAGGCGAGCGCCAGCGCGCTGGCCGAGCTGGACGTGCTGGTCAACCTGGCGGAACGCGCGGAAACCCTCAACTACTGCTGCCCGACCTTTAGCGATAAGCCGGGCATTCGCATCAGCGAAGGCCGCCATCCGGTGGTCGAGCAGGTGCTGAAAGAGCCGTTTATCGCCAACCCGCTGCAGCTGGCGCCGCAGCGGCGGATGCTGATCATCACCGGGCCGAACATGGGCGGTAAAAGTACCTATATGCGCCAGACCGCGCTGATTGCGCTGCTGGCCTATATCGGCAGCTACGTCCCGGCGCAGAAGGTGGAGATAGGCCCCATCGATCGCATCTTTACCCGCGTCGGCGCGGCGGATGACCTGGCCAGCGGCCGCTCGACCTTTATGGTGGAGATGACTGAAACCGCCAATATCCTGCACAACGCCACTGAACACAGCCTGGTGCTGATGGATGAGATTGGCCGCGGCACGTCCACCTACGACGGTCTGTCGCTGGCATGGGCCTGTGCGGAAAATCTGGCCAACAAAATCAAGGCGCTGACGCTGTTCGCCACCCACTACTTCGAGCTCACTCAGCTGCCGGAGAAAATGGAAGGCGTCGCCAACGTCCATCTCGACGCGCTGGAGCATGGCGACACCATCGCCTTTATGCACAGCGTGCAGGATGGCGCTGCCAGCAAGAGCTACGGCCTGGCGGTCGCCGCGCTGGCCGGGGTGCCGAAAGAGGTGATCAAGCGCGCGCGGCAGAAACTGCGCGAGCTGGAGAGTATCTCGCCCAACGCGGCGGCGACCCAGGTCGACGGCACGCAGATGTCGCTGCTCGCCGCTCCGGAAGAGACCTCGCCTGCGGTTGAGGCGCTGGAGAATCTTGATCCGGACTCCCTGACCCCGCGTCAGGCGCTGGAGTGGATCTATCGCCTGAAGAGCCTGGTGTAGGTCTCTTTTAACGTGAAAAAACGGCAGCGCCCTGCGGTGCTGCCGTTTTAACAAATGCAAAATGGGTGCGAGAGGATGCGTCCTGACAACCAATACGCGGGGTTTCCCCCCGCGCTGATGCTATTTCTTCGATTCGTAAGCGAGAACAGCTTTAAACTCCATACTACGCTCTTTAATACTGAGTTCGCACAGCGAGCTGCGCACCAAAAGCGTAAATCCCAGTACCGTAATACACAGTACGACGATTGCCACAAGGGCATATTTTGTTAGCATGTCTTGCCTCCCTGCAAAGAAGAGACTAACATCTGAATTGTTCGGGTTCATCCGTCAGCCTCAGTTGATAGAAATATCTCCTGGGGCTTTCGTCTGTCTGGGGTCCTGGTCTTGCTCAAGGCCAGACAGCCTCAAGCACCCGCCGCTATTCTATACTCGTCATGGCGTGAAATTTATCTGCAAGGAATTAATCAGACGGATATTATATTAATCTGGAAGCCGACTCGCAAAGTCGCCCCATTATATTACCCCTTTACATAATTTCTGGATTTAATGAGTAAATAACTTTTATCATTTTGCGAAATATAAAAAAGCCGACGGAGAGATTATCCCTGTCGGCGTGATGGTCGCAGGCAGTTTGCGCACGACCCAGTTTTAAAATGGCAGGTAAAATAACCTTAACAGGATAAGCCCTTAGCGGGCTCTTTTCTTTAACGCTTATCTTCCGACAATAGCGGCGGGACGTGCGGCACCTGCGGCGCCTCATCAATATCTTTCTGCGTCATCCGGAACGCTTCAGGATAGTGCTCACGGCTGGTGCGGCGCAGCGGCTCGGTATCCCGCCAGGTATACAGACAGTGCTGGCACTGATACACCGTCCAAACTCCTTTCACCGGCGATTTCGCCATGACGTCAATCTTTTCATCGGCGCAACGTGGACAAATCATCTTCTTCTCCTTACTTACGGTTGGCCAGCATAGCGGTCAGTTTTTCAGCCCAGGCTTTGGTTTCCGGCAGATCCTGCACCGGCTGGCTGTAGTGGCCGCGAAGGTCCGGCGCAACCGGGGTGGTGGCGTCGATAATTAGCTTGTCGGTGATGCCCGCCGGGCTGGAGCCTGGGTCAAGTTCAAGGACCGACATGTTCGGCAACTGCACCAGGTCTCCCGCCGGGTTAACCTTCGAGGAGAGCGCCCACATCACCTGCGGCAGGTTGAACGGGTCAACGTCTTCATCAACCATGATCACCATCTTCACATAGCCGAGGCCGTGGGGAGTGGTCATCGCCCGCAAACCCACCGCGCGGGCAAAACCGCCGTAGCGTTTTTTGGTGGAGATAATCGCCAGCAGACCGTGGGTGTACATAGCGTTGACCGCCTGCACTTCCGGGAACTCTGCCTTCAGCTGCTGATACAGCGGCACGCAGGTGGCCGGGCCCATCAGATAGTCGATTTCGGTCCACGGCATACCGAGATAGAGCGATTCAAAAATCGGTTTGCTGCGATACGAGACTTTGTCGATGCGCACTACCGTCATGTTACGACCGCCGGAGTAGTGGCCGGTAAACTCACCGAACGGCCCCTCTATCTCACGCTTACGGCCTTCAATCACCCCTTCGAGGATCACTTCCGAACCCCAGGGCACGTCAAAGCCGGTCAGCGGCGCGGTGGCGATGGGATACGGGCTCTCACGCAGCGCGCCGGCCATTTCATATTCTGACTGATCGTATTTCAGCGGCGTGGCGCCCATCAGGGTGATAATCGGGTCGTTACCGAGGGTAATGGCGATCGGCAGGTCTTCCCCGCGCTCTTCCGCTTTATGCAGATGCAGGGCGATATCGTGCATCGGCACCGGCTGCAGGCCAAGCTTGCGCTTGCCTTTCACTTCCATACGGTAGATACCGACGTTTTGCTTACCGAAGTTGTCAGGGTCAAGCGGATCGCGCGAAACGACACAGGCTTTGTCGAGGTAGAACCCGCCGTCGCCATCGTTGAGGCGGAACAGCGGCAGAATATCGAACAGGTTGATATCATCGCCATCCACGGTGTTTTCCGCCCATGCCGGGTTGGCGCGGCGCTCTGGCGTCACCGGGAAGTTATCCCAACGGCGGATGAATTCATCAATCTGCTTTTTCACCGGCGTGTTGGGCGGCAGGCCCAGCGAGATGGCATGGTTCTGCCACGAGCCGATGGTGTTCATCGTCACCCGGGCGTCGGTAAAGCCGCGAATCTTATCGAACCACAGCGCCGGGGCGCCGTCGCCGATGCGTCCGGTGGCATTGGCTGCCGCCGCCAGGTCTGGCTCAGCGTTCACCTCCTCACTGATTTTCAGCAGTTGTCCCTGGTCATCCAGCGCCTGCAAAAAGCTGCGCAAATCATCAAAAGCCATTATTCGATCTCCTGTGCTAATTGTTCTGCCGTGCGCAAGCCGTTCCAGCGGCGCGCTTTGTGATAGTCGAGGCCAAACTGATCCAGCACCCGGGTCACAATGTGGTTGGTGATATCGTCAACCGTCTCCGGGTGGTTATAGTAAGCCGGCATCGGCGGCACCATCGCCACGCCCATACGGGACAGCGCCAGCATGTTCTCCAGATGGATCGTGCTGAGCGGCATTTCCCGCGGGACCAGCACCAGCTTGCGCCCCTCTTTAAGCACCACGTCAGCCGCGCGTCCCACCAGCCCCTCGGCATAGCCTGCGCGAATGCCTGCCAGCGTTTTCATACTGCAGGGAATCACGATCATGCCGTCGGTACGAAATGAACCTGATGAGATGGTGGCGGCCTGGTCGGCCGGGCTGTGGGAAAAGTCCGCCAGCGCGGCCACTTCCCGTGCCGTCCAAGGCGTTTCCAGCTCGATGGTGGTTTTGGCCCACTTCGACATCACCAGATGGGTTTCCACCTCCGGCATATCGCGCAGCGCCTGCAGTAATGCCACCCCAAGCGGAGCCCCGGTGGCCCCCGTCATCCCAACAATCAGTTTCATTCCAGACCTCATTCAATTTGTTCGTACACGAACTTTATGCTTAAATTACCCTCTCCTGAGCCGAATGACAAGATCGTTCGTATACGTGCGCATTTTTAATCAAACAGGGAAAAGGTATAAAAAGGCGTACGAACGGCTATCATAGAGGTGACAGTTTTGTTACGGAGTATCCATGGAGTTACGAAACGAAGCATTCCACCTGCTGCGCCAGCTTTTTCAACAACATACCGCCCGCTGGCAGCAGGCGTTACCGGACCTGACTAAGCCTCAGTATGCGGTGATGCGCTCGGTTGCGGAGCAGCCGGGGATCGAACAGGTGGTGCTGATTGAAGCGGCGGTCAGTACGAAGGCCACGCTGGCGGAGATGCTCAGCCGGATGGAAGCGCGCGGCCTGGTGCGCCGGGAGCACGATCCGGCCGATAAGCGCCGCCGTTTTGTCTATCTGACCGACGAAGGCGAGGCGCTGCTTAACCGTTCCATTCCGCAAGGCAATGAGGTCGATGACGAGTTTCTTGGCCGCCTGAGCGATGATGAACGCGAACAGTTCTCCCGGCTGGTGCGTAAAATGATGGTTCCCTGAGCAAGCGCCTAGCCGAGCTGCTCGCGCAGGAAGTCGATAAACGTCCGCACCCGGGTCGGCATATGCTGCGCATCGGGATAAAGGGCATACACTCCCTGCGGCGGGAAATGGTATTCCGGCAGGACAGCCACCAGCTCCCGCTGCGCCAGTTTACCGGCCACCAGCCAGGCTGGCAGCAAAGCGATGCCGCATCCGGCCAGAGCAAAGCTCATCAGCGCCGTGGCGCTGTCGGCTGAAAACCGTGGCGCGTTGACTATCGTAAAATCCACCTCTGCCTGTTCATCCGTTCGCAGCTGCCAGCGCAGCGGGGCCGGCAGACGCTCGTGAATAATCCAGTCAGCTTGCGCCAGATCGGACAGCGTCAGCACCGGATGGCTCGCCAGCCAGGCCGGGGAGGCGACGGGCAGGATCGCGAAACTGGCTATCCGCGTCGCCCGATAGCGGGAATCGGCCAGCGTACCGAGGCGTATCGCCACGTCAAATCGTTCGGAGATAAGATCCGCATGATGGGAGGACGAGACGTGCCGCACCCGTAGCGCCGGATGATGACGGGAAAACGCCGCCAGCGCCGGGATGATGACCTGCGCGCCATACTCCGGCGTGGTGGTGATCCGCAGCTCTCCGCTTAAACCGCTATGGCTGGCCCGGACCTCATCCTGCAGATTTTCCGCCGCTTTGAGCAGCGCCACCCCACGCTGATAGAACAGCGCCCCGGCGTCAGTGAGCCGCAGACGGCGCGTCGAGCGCAGCAGCAGCGTCACCCCCAGCTCATTTTCCAGTTGCCGTACGTTAAAGCTGACCACCGCCTTGGTCTGCCCCAGCGCCGCGGCGGCCTGGGTAAAGCTGCCGGCGTCCACCACGGCGATAAACATGGTCACGCGCTGAAGGTTTAGCATCGTCGTCCGGATGATTGTCAAAAATATTCAGACAGTATATCCCGATTCGCCCCGTTTATCCCCCGCGGCGCCGGGTTTACAGTAGCCGCCTGTCTGAGGGAGTGAATCATGACCTATCGCCACCGCGTTGCCACCGTTTTTCTGTTCGGCTTTTTTCTCGACCTAATCAATATGTTTATCGCCAGCATTGCCTTCCCGGCTATCAGCCACGAGCTGGCGGTGTCCGTCTCGCAGCTGGCGTGGGTCAGCAATGCCTATATTCTTGGCCTGACGGCCGTCGTACCGTTCAGCGCCTGGCTTAGCCAGCGCTGTGGGCCAAAACGGCTGTTTTTACTCTCGCTGGGGCTGTTCAGCCTCGGCGCGCTGGCATCGGGGCTGGCCCATAGCCTGGGTGAGCTGATTTTCTGGCGTACGCTGCAGGGGATGGGCGGCGGGCTGTTAATCCCCCTCGGCCAGGCGCTGACGTGGCCGCTGTTTCAGCCGCAGGAGCGGGCGAAGCTGTCGGCGGCGGTGATGCTGGTCGGCCTGCTGGCGCCCGCCTGCTCGCCGGCGATCGGGGGTCTGCTCGTCCAGGCGTTCAGCTGGCGCTGGGTCTTTTTCGCCAGCCTGCCTGTCGCCCTGCTTACCTTTATGCTGGCGGCGCGATGGCTAAACGACAGCCCCGCTCCCGTCCGGCCGACCCGCTTTCTCCCGCTGTCATTGCTGGCCGATCCTCTCCTGCGCTTCGCCATGCTGATCTATCTCTGCGTACCGGGGATGTTTATTGCCGTCAACGTGGTGGGAATGTTCTACCTGCAACGCGTCACCGGGATGGCGCCGGGGGCCACTGGCGCCCTGATGGTGCCGTGGTCGCTGGCCTCGTTTGCCGCCATCACCTTTACCGGCAGGTATTTCAACCGCTTCGGGCCGCGGCCGCTGGTGATGGTCGGCTGCCTGCTACAGGCGGCGGGGATCCTGCTGCTGCTGCAGGTCGATGCGCGCAGCCCGCTGGCGCTGTTGATTCTGGCCTTTACGCTGATGGGCGGCGGAGGCAGCTTATGCAGCAGCACCGCGCAAAGCAGCGCTTTCCTGCATACGCCTGGCGAAGAGATGCCTGACGCCAGCGCGCTGTGGAATCTTAACCGCCAGCTCAGCTTCTTTGCCGGCAGCGCGCTGCTCGCCCTGCTGTTGAGAGTCTTCCCGCCGGCCTACGCCTGGCAGGGCGCGTTTAGCTGCGCCGCCGCCATAACCCTGTTGCCGCTGCTGTTTTGCCTGCGGCTGAATAATCGGGCGATTATCCATCGCCTGCACACTACTCTGGAGAAGTCATGAACCCTTATCTGCAGGAAGTCGTCGACGCCCATGTCCTTATCGAACGCTGGTTAAGCCAGGGGGAAGGTAGCGCTGAGGCGCTGATGAGCCGCTTTGCCGCCGAATTCACCATGATCCCTTTGAACGGCGAGAAGATGGACTACCCGACGGTGAGCCGTTTTTTCCACCAGGCGGGCGCAAGCCGTCCGGAATTACACATTGTGGTGGATCAGGCGAAAATCATCAGCGAGTGGCACGACGGCGCCGCCGTGCTGTACCGTGAACGCCAAACGCTGGCGGATGGCAGTGAGAACGTACGCTGGTCGACGGCGATTTTTCAGCAAGCGGAAGGGAAAATTGTCTGGCGCCATCTGCAGGAAACCCGCCTCGGCTAGCGCAAAGAAAAAGGCCCCGTCTTTCGAGGGGGCCTTTTTGAGAGAAAAGATCTTATTCGCGGAAGAGCGCTTCGATATTCAGTCCTTGCCCCTGCAGAATTTCCCGCAGGCGACGCAGACCTTCCACCTGGATCTGACGCACACGCTCGCGAGTGAGGCCAATTTCACGGCCCACATCTTCCAGGGTGGCGGCTTCATAACCCAGCAGACCGAAACGACGCGCCAGAACCTCACGCTGCTTGGCGTTCAGTTCGAACAGCCATTTAACGATGCTTTGTTTCATATCATCGTCCTGCGTGGTGTCTTCCGGGCCGTTCTCTTTCTCATCGGCCAGAATATCCAGCAGCGCTTTTTCTGAATCGCCACCCAGCGGGGTATCCACCGAGGTGATGCGCTCGTTCAGACGCAGCATACGGCTGACGTCATCGACCGGTTTGTCCAGCTGTTCGGCAATCTCTTCCGCGCTCGGCTCGTGGTCCAGCTTGTGGGACAACTCGCGCGCGGTACGCAGATAGACGTTCAGCTCTTTGACAATGTGGATCGGCAAACGGATCGTACGGGTTTGGTTCATGATCGCCCGTTCAATGGTCTGGCGGATCCACCAGGTCGCATAGGTCGAAAAACGGAACCCACGTTCCGGGTCAAACTTCTCAACGGCGCGGATCAGGCCGAGGTTACCTTCTTCAATCAGATCCAGCAGCGCCAGACCACGATTGCTGTAACGACGGGCAATCTTCACCACCAGACGCAGGTTGCTTTCAATCATGCGACGGCGTGAAGCGACATCACCACGCAGTGCGCGACGCGCGAAATAGACTTCCTCTTCCGCGGTCAGCAGTGGGGAATAACCAATCTCTCCAAGATAAAGCTGAGTGGCGTCAAGCACGCGTTGCGTTGCGCCTTGCGACAGCAGCTCTTCCTCAGCCAGATCGCTATCACTGGGTTCCTCTTCTACTAAGGCCTTCTCGTCGAAAACCTCAATTCCGTTCTCATCAAATTCCGCGTCTTCATTTAAATCATGAACTTTCAGCGTATTCTGACTCATAAAGGTGGCTCCTACCCGTGATCCCTGAGCAAAGCACCTTCCACGGCGCATCAACAAAAGACGCCAGGACGATTTCTCCTACTCCTCTCAGCGAGAGGCGCATAGACACCGCCCTGGCGCCTGTTAGCTAATGCTTCGCTTATCCGTACTTTGCCAAATTATCGCTGCGGTAAGTACTGCAGCGGGTTGACGGATTTCCCCTTGTAACGAATTTCAAAATGTAATCTTGTTGAGCTGGTTCCGGTGCTACCCATGGTAGCGATTTTCTGCCCCGCTTTGACTTCCTGTTGCTCCCGAACCAGCATGGTATCGTTATGAGCGTAGGCACTCAGGTAATCATCGTTGTGTTTGATGATAATAAGATTACCGTAGCCGCGCAGTGCGTTACCGGCATAGACGACGCGCCCATCGGCGGTCGCGACAATAGCCTGTCCCTTACTGCCTGCAATGTCGATACCTTTATTGCCGCCTTCCGCGCCACTAAAGTTCTCAATAACTTTGCCATCAGTCGGCCAGCGCCATGATGAGATCGGCGAACTGGTTGACGTACTGCTTGCAGTCGGCTGGGTTGTGCTCACCGTTGTAGGTGCCGTCACCGGCGCGACAACCGTCGAGGTCGTGGTCGCTGGTTTATTATTAGGCAACATCTTGGTAGCACTTTGTTCACCTGAGGATTCAGAATACGTAATAGTCGGTTGTGAAGCAACCACCGCGGTCGATTTTTGTGCAGAAGTTGTGGTGGCCGTCGCACCGCCGCTCGCCCTTGCGCTGGCCTGAGAAACGGCGTTTTCACCGGTGATCGGCTGGCCTGAAGCGTTGCCGACCTGCAGCACCTGACCGACGTTCAGGGCGTACGGGGCCGGGACATTGTTGCGTTGCGCCAGGTCACGGAAATCGTTGCCGGTGACCCAGGCGATATAGAACAGGGTGTCGCCGCGTTTGACCGTATAGGTACTGCCGCCGGTATAGCTACCTTTCGGAATATCGCCATATTTGCGGTTGTATACGATCTTGCCATTCACCGTCTGCACCGGCTCCTGCGCCATTGGCTGCGGCTGAATGGTCTGGGTCTGCACCGGCTGGATCGGCTGCGCCTGAGGAGCAGACTGGACGCCGGAGGATGGCGGCGTAATCAACATGCCGGAATTGGTGCTGGAAGAAGCGGCACCGCCGGCAGAGCTAACCGGCGCAGGCGGATTATTGGTGTTGGTACATCCGGCCAGCCAGAGTGAAACCAGTGAAAGAGCCGCAATACGGCTGACGGTAAATTTGGTGCTTCCCGCGCTCATTTATCCCCCAGGAATATGTTAACTGCCAATATCTTGCTTACCGGGCGACGCCCGGCCAGGACACTGAAAAATGTGTCCACCCTACGCCTAAAGTCAGGCAAAAAAAACCTGGAATAATCCGGGTCTCAGGCCAGCTCCCCTTTCACCAGGGGAACAAAGCGAACGGCCTCGACGGTATCAATGATAAATTCGTTGCCCCGGCGACGGATCCGTTTGAGAAACTGATGCTCCTCGCCGACCGGCAGTACCAGCACGCCGTCGTCATCCAGCTGCGCCAGCAGCGCGGTCGGTATTTCCGGCGGCGCCGCCGTCACAATAATGGCATCAAACGGCGCCCGCGCCTGCCAACCTTGCCACCCATCGCCATGACGGGTTGAAACATTATGTAAATCAAGTTGTTTCAGGCGACGACGCGCCTGCCACTGTAAACTCTTAATTCGCTCTACCGAGCAAACGTGATGCACCAGGTGCGCCAGGATGGCCGTCTGGTAACCGGAACCGGTGCCGATCTCCAGCACCCGCGACTCCGGCGTCAGCGCCAGCAGCTCGGTCATCCGCGCCACCATGTACGGCTGGGAGATGGTTTGCCCCTGGCCAATCGGCAGCGCGGTGTTTTCCCACGCTTTATGTTCAAAGGCTTCATCAACAAATTTTTCGCGCGGGACGCGCGCGATCGCCTCGAGGACACGTTCATCGACGATGCCCTGCGTGCGCAGTTGATTCAACAAACTTTCAACACGTTTACTTACCATTGCCTGTCAACCCCGACACGTTCCAGCCAATCGGTGACCACCTCATGCGCCTGATGGGCGGTTAAATCGACGTGCAATGGCGTAACGGAAACATAGCCTTCATCCACTGCCGCAAAATCGGTGCCCGGCCCGGCGTCGCGCTTATCGCCCGGCGGGCCAATCCAGTAAAGGGTATTGCCGCGCGGATCCTTTTGCGGGATCACCTGGTCGGCAGGATGGCGGTTGCCGCAGCGGGTCACGCGGATACCTTTGATCTGGTCAAGGGGCAGGTCCGGGACATTGACGTTGAGGATCCGCCCGGTGCGCAGCGGTTCACGGCTGAGTCCGCGCAGGAGAGTGCAGGTCACCGCCGCGGCGGTGTCGTAGTGTTGATAGCCATTGAGCGACACGGCCAGCGCGGGGAACCCCAGATGGCGGCCTTCCATCGCCGCCGCCACGGTGCCGGAGTAAATGACGTCATCGCCCAGGTTGGGCCCGGCGTTGATTCCGGAAACGACGATGTCCGGACGCGGGCGCATCAGCGCGTTCACGCCGAGGTAGACGCAGTCCGTCGGCGTCCCCATCTGGACGGCGATATCGCCATTTTCATAGGTAAAGGTGCGCAGTGACGATTCCAGCGTCAGCGAATTCGAAGCCCCGCTGCGGTTACGATCGGGTGCAACCACCTGGACCTCGGCAAACTCCCTTAAGGCCTTCGCCAGGGTCTGTATCCCCGGCGCATGGATCCCGTCATCGTTACTCAGCAATATTCGCATAGTCACCCGTTGTATTGATAAGCTCCCTGACCACGCTGGTGGCGAAGCTGCCCGCCGGCAGCCAGAAACGCAGTTCAACGGTTACATCATCCCACCAGTTCCAGCTCAGCTGCTGCGGATAGAGGAGCATCGCCCGGCGCGCCGCCTCGACTTTCTCCCGCACCAGCAGTGTCTGCAGCAAGGTTTCCTCGGCGATGGCGGCCTGCTCGGCGGCCAGAGCGTCGCGCTGGCTTCCCCAGTCGCCGCTGCCCGGCAGCGCAGCCGTGATCATCAGTTCGCGGTTATGCACCCGCGCCTGCGAAACCTCGAGTTCTTCCGGTGTGACGACAAACCAGCTCCCACGCCCCGCTAATTGTAGCGCATCGCCATCAACAACCTGATTAAATTCCGTTTTTTTTAATCTAATACTGACTTGCTGATTAAACAACGCGCTGCGGGCCGCCGACAACCAAAAACTGCGCTTATTGCGATCGCGCACCGGCGCGCCGCTCTCCGCCCAGCGCAGCGCGCCCTGCAGATTGCTGCCGCCGATGCCAAAGCGCTGAGCGCCGAAATAGTTCGGCACGCCCCATTCAGCGATGGCCTGCAGACGCGTCTCCACCTCCTGGCGATCGCTTACCTCGCGCAGGATCAGGGTAAACTGGTTGCCCTTCAGCGCGCCTAATCGCAGCTTACGCTTATGGCGGGCATATTCCAGTACCTGGCAGCCCTCGAGCTGAAATTTGCTCAGATCCGGCATCTCTTTGCCGGGCACCCGGGCGCACAGCCACTGCTCGGTGACGGCGTGCTTATCTTTTTGCCCGGCGAAGCTCACTTCACGGGCATGGATTTTGAGGAATTTCGCCAGCGCATCGGCGACAAAGCGCGTATTGCAGCCGTTTTTGAGGATCCGCACCAGCACGTGCTCGCCTTCGCCGTCCGGGGCGAAGCCCAGGTCTTCCACCACCAGGAAATCTTCCGGATTGGCTTTCAGCAGCCCGCTGCTCTGCGGCTTGCCGTGCAGCCAGGTCAGTTGGTCAAAGGCGATCATTTGTCGGCCTTACGCAGCAGCGCGACCGCTTCGCAGGCGATCCCTTCCCCGCGGCCGGTGAAACCCAGCTTCTCGGTGGTGGTCGCTTTCACGTTGACGTCGTCCATATGGCAGCCGAGATCTTCAGCGATAAAAACGCGCATCTGCGGGATATGCGGCAGCATTTTCGGCGCCTGGGCGATAATGGTGACGTCGACGTTGCCGAGCGTATAGCCTTTGGCCTGAATGCGGCGCCACGCTTCGCGCAGCAGTTCGCGGCTGTCGGCGCCTTTAAACGCCGGATCGGTATCCGGGAACAGCTTGCCAATATCGCCGAGCGCCGCGGCGCCCAGCAGCGCATCGGTCAGCGCATGCAGCGCGACGTCGCCGTCGGAGTGGGCCAGCAACCCTTTTTCATAAGGAATGCGTACCCCGCCAATGATGATTGGGCCTTCACCGCCAAAAGCGTGTACGTCAAAACCATGTCCAATTCGCATTAAGCTTTCTCCTGGTGTCCGGAACGGGTGAGGTAAAATTCCGCCAGCGCCAGATCTTCCGGGCGCGTCACTTTAATATTATCAGCGCGTCCGGCGACCAGCTGCGGATGGAAGCCGCAGTACTCCAGCGCCGAGGCTTCATCGGTGATGGTGGCCCCCTCGTTCAGCGCCCGGGTGAGGCAATCCACCAGCAGCTCGCGAGGGAAAAATTGCGGGGTGAGCGCGTGCCACAGGTCATTACGATCGACGGTATGGGCGACGGCGGTTTTGCCCGGCTCGGCGCGCTTCATGGTGTCGCGCACCGGCGCTGCGAGGATCCCGCCGACGCGGCTGGTTTCACAGAGTGCCAGCAGGCGGCTGAGGTCATCCTGATGCAGGCAGGGGCGCGCGGCGTCATGCACCAGCACCCACTGCGCCTCCGGCAACGCCTGCAGGCCGGCGAGCACCGAATCGGCGCGCTCGGCGCCGCCATCCACGACGGTAATTTGCGGGTGCTGGGCCAGCGGCAGCTGGCTGAAGCGCCGATCGCCGGGGCTGACGGCAATCACCACGCGCTGGACGCGCGGATCCGCCAGCAGCGCGGCGACCGCATGTTCGAGAATCGTTTTGTTACCGATTGAGAGATATTGTTTCGGGCATTCCGTTTGCATGCGGCGGCCGAAACCGGCTGCCGGCACCACGGCGCAAATGCCCGGAAAAGTGGCTGCCATGTTGTAATCCTGGGCCTGGTTATCGATTGTTCTGCTGTTGCCCCGATGCCTGGTTGCGTTTAGACGCATCCGGTACCAGACGATAGAAGGTTTCGCCCGGGCGGGTCATGCTGAGTTCATTGCGCGCACGCTCCTCGATCGCTTCCTGACCGCCGTTGAGGTCGTCAATTTCGGCAAACAGCTGATCGTTGCGTGCTTTTAATTTGGCGTTAGTCGCCTGCTGGGCGGTGACGTCGTCGTTAACCCGCGTGTAGTCATGCAGGCCGTTTTTACCGAACCACAGCGAATACTGTAGCCAGACCAGCAAAGCTAATAATAGCAGCGTTAGTTTACCCATCCTGCCCCCTGAAAAACGGCATCATCATCCCAAAACTCGCCCGGGTACGCTACCGGGGCGCGCGGACGATGCCGCGTAACGCGGGGACTGTACCATATTTTTGCTGCTGATACCCATGCTTGATTCATACCAGAAACGGGTTATCCCAACAGCCAGAGGAAGAGGAGCGCAAACATCAGCCCGACAGTCAGGATGGTCGCGCTGGCGCTATAGAGCAGTTTGCCATTGAGCAGAGAGTGCAGCGCAATACCGACCACCACCGCCACCGGCATCAACGCAAGGAAGAATGGCCAGGTGTAGAGGAGGAAGAAAAGTGTATTACTGCCATAGAGAAGGAAGGGAATACCCAGCGCCAGCAGCCATGAAATAAAGCCCACGGCAGCGCCCGACAAAGACCAGGTGGTCTCGTCGCCGGTCGCCGGAGGCGGTTCTGAACGAATAATACTGAGGTTCTGGGTATTGCGCATATCGAATCCTGTAGACCGGGCAACCGGCACCCCTCGATGCCGCTGCCGTTTCAGGATCTGATAATATCGCTCTGTTGCAGCAGGTCTAATAGTTGGTGCACCAAATTTGTTACCAATTGTTCACCATCCAGATGAATTTCCGCCTTTTCCGGTGCCTCATAGACCGAGTCTATACCGGTGAAATTGCGTAATTCCCCTGCCCGCGCCTTCTTATACAATCCTTTCGGATCCCGCGCCTCGCAGATGGCCAGCGGGGTATCGACGAACACTTCGATAAAGCGTCCCTCCCCCAGGCGCTCGCGCACCATCTGTCGCTCCGCGCGGTGCGGAGATATAAATGCCGTCAATACAACCAGCCCGGCATCGACCATCAGCCTGGCCACTTCACCGACGCGGCGAATGTTCTCTTTGCGATCCTCATCACTGAATCCCAGGTCGCTGCACAAGCCATGACGTACGTTATCGCCGTCCAGCAGATAGGTGCTGACGCCGCGCTCATGCAAGGCTTCCTCCAGCGCCCCGGCGACGGTGGATTTACCCGACCCCGAAAGGCCGGTAAACCACAGCACCACGCCGCGATGGCCGTGATGATGTTCCCGCTGCTGCTGGGTCACAGGATGGGCATGCCAGACGACGTTTTCGTCATGCTGGGCCATTATTTGCCTCCCAGCAGGTCGCGGGCGTCCCAGTGCGGGAAGTGTTTGCGGATCAGCTGGTTCAGTTCCAGCTCGAAAGCGCTGTACTGCGATGCCGACGTCGGCGCCTGCAGGTGCGGCTCGTTGACCATCCCGGCGCCGACGGTGACGTTGGTCAGACGATCGATAAAGATAAGCCCGCCGGTCACCGGGTTTTGCTGATAGGGATCCAGCACTAGAGGTTCGTCAAAGGTCAGCTCCACCAGCCCGATGCCGTTCAGCGGCAGAGACTCGACTTCACGCTGGGTCAGGTTGTTAATATCCACCTGGTAACGGATAGCATCCACGCGGGCGCGGGTCTTCTTACCGGCGATTTTGATGTCGTAGCTCTGCCCCGGGGTCAACGCCTGCTCGGCCATCCACACCACGTCGATGCTGGCGCTTTGCACCGCCGGCAGCGTGGCTTGCGCGTCAACCAGCAGGTCGCCGCGGCTGATGTCGATTTCATCTTTCAGCACAATGGTAATGGCTTCCCCGGCGGCGGCTTCCTGCAGATCGCCGTCGAAGGTGACGATACGCGCCACGCTCGACTCGACGCCCGACGGCAGCACCTTCAGACGCTGGCCGACCTGCACGGTACCGGAGGCGACCGTACCGGAGAAGCCGCGGAAATCGAGGTTCGGACGGTTAACATACTGCACCGGGAAGCGCAGCGGTTGGCTCTCCACTACCCGTTGGATCTCCACCGTTTCGAGGACTTCCAGCAGAGTCGGGCCGCTGTACCACGGCATGTTCGCGCTCTGGCTGGCGACATTATCGCCCTCCAGCGCCGACAGCGGCACAAAGCGAATATCGAGGTTGCCCGGCAGCTGCTCGGCAAAAGTCAGGTAAGCTTCACGGATCTCGTTGAAGCGCGCTTCGCTAAACTCGACGAGATCCATTTTGTTGACCGCCACCACCAGGTGTTTAATGCCCAGCAGGGTGGAGATAAAGCTGTGACGGCGGGTCTGGTCGAGCACGCCTTTACGCGCGTCGATCAGCAGGATCGCCAGATCGCAGGTGGACGCGCCGGTGGCCATATTGCGGGTGTACTGCTCGTGCCCCGGGGTGTCGGCGATGATAAATTTGCGTTTTTCCGTCGAGAAGTAGCGATAGGCCACGTCAATGGTGATGCCCTGCTCGCGCTCGGCCTGCAGACCATCCACCAGCAGCGCCAGGTCCAGTTTTTCGCCCTGGGTGCCGTGACGCTTGCTGTCGTTGTGCAGCGAAGAGAGCTGATCTTCATAGATCTGGCGGGTATCGTGCAGCAGACGGCCAATCAGGGTGCTTTTACCGTCATCGACGCTGCCGCAGGTCAGAAAACGCAGCAGGCTCTTGTGCTGTTGCGCGTGCAGATAAGCTTCTACGCCGCCTTCATCGGCAATTTGTTGGGCAATGGTCGTGTTCATGGCGGCTCCTTAGAAATAACCCTGACGTTTCTTCAGCTCCATCGAGCCGGCCTGGTCGCGATCGATGACGCGCCCCTGACGTTCGCTGGTGGTGGATACCAGCATCTCTTCAATAATTTCCGGCAGCGTCTGCGCTTCAGACTCCACCGCGCCGGTCAGCGGCCAGCAGCCGAGGGTACGGAAACGCACCATCCGTTTTTCAATCACTTCGCCCGGCTGCAGATCGATACGGTCGTCGTCGATCATCATCAGCATGCCGTCGCGCTCCAGCACCGGGCGCTCAGCGGCCAGATACAGCGGCACGATTTCGATGTTTTCCAGATAGATGTACTGCCAGATATCCAGCTCGGTCCAGTTGGAGAGCGGGAAGACGCGGATGCTTTCGCCTTTGTTAATCTGGCCGTTGTAGTTGTGCCACAGCTCCGGACGCTGGTTTTTCGGGTCCCAGCGGTGGAAGCGGTCGCGGAAGGAGTAGATGCGTTCTTTAGCGCGGGATTTCTCCTCATCACGCCGCGCGCCGCCGAATGCGGCGTCAAAGCCGTATTTGTTCAGCGCCTGCTTCAGCCCTTCGGTTTTCATGATATCGGTATGCTTGGCGCTGCCGTGGACGAACGGGTTGATGCCCATCGCCACCCCTTCCGGGTTTTTATGCACCAGCAGCTCGCAGCCATAGGCTTTGGCGGTACGGTCGCGGAACTCATACATCTCACGGAATTTCCAGCCGGTATCGACGTGCAGCAGCGGGAACGGCAGGGTTCCCGGATAAAACGCTTTGCGCGCCAGATGCAGCATTACGCTGGAATCTTTCCCGATGGAGTACATCATCACCGGGTTAGAAAATTCGGCGGCCACCTCACGAATAATATGGATGCTTTCCGCCTCCAGTTGCCGCAGGTGAGTGAGTCGTTTTTGGTCCATAACCGTTCCTTAAGCCAGATTGACCACCGAAGAGTTAAACCCCTCGGCGGATGATGTATGTTGAAACCAGGCGAGCTGCTGATGCAGCTGCACCACTTCGCCGACCACCAGCAGGGCGGGCATCGGGGCGTCTTTCGCCAGGTGTTCGAGTTGTTGCAATGTGCCGGTTATCGTCTGCTGATCGTCACGGGTACCGCGGGAAATCACCGCTACCGGCGTATTGCTGTCGCGACCGTGGGCGATCAGCTGGGCGCTGATTTCCGCCGCCTTCATGGTGCCCATGTAAATGGCCAACGTCTGTTGGCTCTTCGCCAGCAGCGCCCAGTCGAAGGGAGCGCTGTCCGGCTTATAGTGCCCGGTGACAAAGACGGCGCTTTGCGCATAATCGCGATGGGTCAGTGGAATACCGGCGTAGGCCGTCGCGCCGGCGGCGGCAGTGACGCCAGGCACCACCTGGAACGGGATGCCCGCGGCGGCGGCAGCCTGCAGCTCTTCTGCGCCGCGGCCAAAAATAAACGGATCCCCGCCCTTCAGACGCACGACGGTTTTCCCCGCCTTCGCCGCCTCCACCAGCAGCTGATTGGTTTCATGCTGCGGCACCGAGTGCTCGCCGGCGCGCTTACCGACGCAAACCAGCTCGGCATCGCGGCGCACCAGTTCGAGAACCGGCTGGGTCACCAGATGGTCGTGGAAAACCACGTCCGCCTGCTGGATCGCCTGCAGGCCACGCAGGGTCAGCAGCCCGGCATCGCCCGGTCCGGCCCCCACCAGAATAATTTCACCTGTTTCGCGTTCAGGCTTATCCAGCTCATCCTGCAGCGCTTTTTCCGCCTCCGCAGCGTTGCCCGCCACCATCAGGCTGGCGAAGCGGCCGGTAAAGACCCGCTCCCAAAAGCGGCGACGCGCTTCGGTGGTCGTCAGACGGGTTTTCAGATGATTGCGCCAGTAGCTCGCCGATTCCGCCAGACGCCCGAGGTTCGTCGGCAGCAGCGCTTCGATTTTTTCGCGCAGAATACGCGACAGCACCGGCGCTTTCCCGCTGGAGGAGATCGCCACCAGCAGCGGCGAACGGTCGACGATAGAAGGGAAGACAAACGAGCAGAGCGCCTGGTTATCCACTACGTTGACCAGCCGGTAGCGCGCGTTAGCCGCCGCAAACACCCGCTGGTTAAGCGCCTCGTCCTCCGTGGCGGCAATCACCAGAAAGACATCATCCACCAGAGCGTCGCTAAATTCCGTCGCCCGCCAGCTAAGCGCCTGGCGCGCCGCCAGATCGGCCAGCGCCGGAGACAGCGTCCCGGCGACCACCTGCACCTGCGCCTGGGCGCGCAGCAGAAACTTGATCTTGCGTTCAGCAATCTCACCGCCGCCGATCACCAGCACGGGCCTTTGTTTCAGTTCGGCAAAAAGGGGCAAGTAATCCACGGGGTAACAACTCTCTTACAATCAGCGATACTGCGACTATAGGGTGCGCCTTAGAGCAAATGAAATTACGAAATGGAATGAGTTGTGACACAAAGGAATAACGCGGTGGAAATCTAAATATCAAAAAGTGCTTAACACGCTATTTTTCCGCTATTTAAGAGCAATTGAAATTGTTTAACCGCGGTCACAGTTTCATACTGTACGCGTCAAATTGTCTCGTTCGTGTAAGGACCCCTTATGTTTTCCGCGTTGTGCCGCCGTCTGCTTCCGCTGGCGCTCGGCACCGGTTTTGTTTTCGCCGCCGCCCCCGCATTCAGCGCGCTGGGCGACACCGCCAGTAGTCAGGCTCGCCATATCGCCACCGTCTTCCCGGGACGAATGACCGGAACGCCCCCGGAAATGCTCTCAGCTGACTATCTGCGCCAGCAGTTCGCCCGGATGGGCTATCAGAGCGACGTGCGGAGCTTCAATACCCGCTACATCTATACCGACAGCAACCAGCGTAAAAACTGGCATAACGCCACCGGCAGTACGGTGATCGCCGCCCATGAAGGCCAGTCTCGCCAGCAAATCATCATCATGGCGCACCTCGATACCTACGCGCCGCAGAGCGATAAAGACGTCGAAAACAACCTCGGCGGCCTGACGCTGCAGGGAATTGACGACAACGCGATGGGGCTCGGGGTGATGCTGGAGCTGGCGGAGCATTTAAAGAACGTCCCCACCCGCTATGGCATTCGCTTTATCGCCACCAGCGGCGAAGAGGAAGGTCGTCTCGGCGCGCAAAACCTGCTGCAGCGGATGAGCGAGGCGGAAAAGAAAAATACCCTGCTGGTGATCAATCTCGATAACCTGGTGGTGGGCGATAAGCTTTACTTCAACAGCGGCCGCCGCACGCCGGCCTCGGTGCGCAAGCTGACCCGCGATCGCGCGCTGGCTATCGCCCGCAGCAAAGGCATCGCCGCCTACACCAATCCGGGACTCAATCCGGCTTACCCGAAAGGCACCAGCTGCTGTAATGACGCCAGCGTCTTCGACAACGCGGGGATCCCGGTGCTGTCGGTCGAAGCGACCAACTGGTCATTAGGCAAGAAAGATGGCTATCAGCAGCGGAGCAAATCGCGCAGCTTCCCGCAGGGAATCAGCTGGCATGACGTTCAGCTGGATAATCAGCAATATATCGACAACGCGCTGCCGGGACGGATCGAGCATCGCGGGCGCGATGTCGTGAAAGTGATGCTGCCGCTGGTGAAAGAGCTGGCGAAGGTGGAGAAGAAAAGCTGACGGGTGCAAATGAACACGCGGTATCACCCGCGTGTTCTCTTTCACACCATTCCCTGAGGAAGCGCTAATCAACCCTCGTGCAATCCGCACTCGCGTTTAAGCCCGAAGAACCGGGTCTCTTCTTCTGCCATGCCCGGCTCCCATTTGCGGGTGGTGTGGGTATCGCCTACCGACAGATACCCCTGATCCCACAGCGGATGGTATTTCAGCCCATGCTTTTGCAGATACTGATACACCGTCCGGTTATCCCAGTCGATAATCGGCAACACCTTGAACACCTCGCGCTGGACCGCCAGCACCGGAAGCGTCGCCCGACTGCCCGACTGCTCGCGGCGCAGACCGGCAAACCACGTCTGCGCGTTCAGCTCTTTCAGCGCCCGGTTCATCGGTTCAACCTTGTTGATCTCATTGTATTTCTCAATGCCCTCAACGCCCTGCTCCCACAGCTTGCCGTAGCGCGCCTCCTGCCAGGCCGCGCTTTCGGCCGCGCGGTAGACCTTCAGGTTCAGCTTGAGCTTGTCCGTCAGTTCGTCAATAAACTGGTAGGTTTCCGGGAACAGGTAACCGGTATCGGTGAGGATCACCGGAATGTCCGGGCGGATTTGATTCACCAGGTGCAAACTCACCGCCGCCTGAATACCAAAGCTTGACGACAGCACATAGTCTCCCGGCAGGTTTTCCAGCGCCCAGGCCACACGCCCTTCGGCGTCGAGCTTTTCCAGTTGGGCGTTGGTTTCCGCGAGTGCCAGAATGCGTTCCACTTTCGGCAATGCATTAAGCGCGTTTAGATCGAGTACGGACATAAGAACCTCGTTTGCCTGTTTTGCCGGGCGGCACTGCGTTTGCCCGGCCTACGGGTTTTACAGGCCCGGATCGCTACGCGCCACCGGGCACCAGGATGTTACTCCCAGAAATCGCGGGCTGGATCGAGCACCGGGCGAATGATGCCCGCACGCACCGTAAAGTCGCCGAAGCCTTCACCCGCTTCGCGCTCTTTCGCCCAGCGCCCTACCAGTTGGTCTAGCGAGTCGAGAATTTCCGACTCGGTAATGTTCTCACGGTACATCCGCGGGATGCGGGTGCCGCTGCGGTTACCGCCGATGTGCAGGTTATAGCGGCCTGGCGCTTTCCCCACCAGCCCCACTTCCGCCAGCATCGCGCGGCCGCAGCCGTTCGGACAGCCGGTGACGCGGGTGACGATATGCTCATCGCTCACGCCATGCTTGCTCATCACCCCTTCCACCTTGTCGATAAACGACGGCAGGAAACGCTCGGCTTCCGCCATCGCCAGCGGGCAGGTCGGGAAGGAGACGCAGGCCATTGAGTTTTCGCGCTGCGGGGTGACGGCATTCATCAGACCATGATCCCGCGCCAGCTTCTCGATCCGCGCCTTCTGATCTTCCGGTACGCTGGCGACGATCAGGTTCTGATTGGCGGTGATGCGGAATTCGCCTTGATGGATCTTAGCAATCTCCAGCAGACCGGTTTTCAGCGGGCGCCCCGGATAATCCAGAATGCGGCCGTTTTCAATAAACAGCGTCAGGTGCCATTTATCATCAATCCCCTTCACCCAGCCGATGCGGTCGCCGCGGCCGGTGAATTCGTACGGGCGGATCGGCTCAAACTTAATGCCTGCCCGGCGCTCCACTTCCGCCTTAAAGGTTTCAACGCCAACGCGCTCAAGGGTGTACTTGGTTTTCGCATTCTTACGGTCGGTACGGTTACCCCAGTCGCGCTGGGTAGTCACGACCGCTTCCGCCACCGCCAGAGTATGCTCCAGCGGCAGATAACCGAATTCGCTCGCCGTGCGGGCGTAGGTTTTTTTGTTACCGTGTTCGATAGAAAGACCGCCGCCCACCAGCAGGTTAAAGCCCACCAGCTTGCCGTTTTCGGCGATCGCCACGAAGTTCATGTCGTTGGCGTGCAGATCGATATCGTTCTGCGGCGGGATCACCACCGTGGTTTTAAACTTACGCGGCAGATAGGTCTGACCGAGGATCGGCTCTTCGTCAGTGGTGGCGACCTTTTTCTGATCCAGCCAGATCTCGGCATAGGCGCGGGTGCGCGGCAGCAGATGCTCGGAGATCTTTTTCGCCCACTCGTAGGCCTCAGCGTGCAGCTGCGATTCGTACGGGTTGGAGGTGCACAGCACGTTACGGTTCATATCGTTGGCGGTGGCCAGCGCGTCCAGCCCCACCGAGTGCAGCATCTGATGCACCGGCTTGACGTTCTTTTTCAGAATACCGTGAAACTGGAAAGTCTGCCGGTTGGTCAGGCGAATACTGCCGTAAATGGTGTTCTCGGCGGCAAACTTATCGATCGCCTTCCACTGGGTGGTGGTGATCACCCCGCCCGGCAGACGGCAGCGCAGGAGCATCGCATGACGCGGCTCCAGCTTCTGAGCGGCGCGCTCCGCGCGGATATCGCGATCGTCCTGCTGGTACATACCGTGGAAACGGATCAGCAGGAAGTTATCGCCTTTAAAACCGCCGGTCAGACCGTCGTTTAAATCTTCCGCAATGGTGCCGCGCAGGTAGTTGCTCTCGAGCTTCATACGCTCGGCATCGGTCAGTTTACCTTCGACCACTAAAGGCCCCGGATGTTTTTCGCTCATTAGTAGACATCTCGCTGATAACGGCGCTCAACGCGCAGCTCACTTAAAAATTCGTCCGCCGCTTCGGCGTCCATCGCGCCGTATTCGGCAATCACTTCCAGTAAAGTCTGTTCCACGTCTTTCGCCATACGATTGGCGTCGCCGCAGACATAAATGTGGGCGCCATCATTGATCCAGCGCCACAGCTCGGCCCCCTGCTCACGCAGTTTGTCCTGCACATAGATTTTTTGTTGTTGATCGCGGGACCAGGCCAGATCGATACGGGTCAGCAGACCCTCTTTCACATAGCTCTGCCACTCCACCTGATAGAGGAAATCTTCGGTGAAGTGCGGGTTGCCGAAGAACAGCCAGTTCTTACCTGGCGCCCCGTCCGCTGCGCGCTGCTGCATGAAGGCGCGGAACGGCGCAATACCGGTGCCAGGGCCAATCATGATCACCGGCGTCTCCGGGTTAGCTGGCAGACGGAAGTTGTCGTTGTGCTCGATAAAGACGCGGACTTCGCCATCCTCTTCCACGCGGTCGGCGAGGAAGCTGGAGGCGCCGCCAGCCCGGGCGCGGCCTTCGATGTCATAGCGCACCACGCCCACGGTGACATGCACTTCGCTCTCCACTTCCGCCTGCGAGGAGGCAATAGAGTACAGACGCGGCGTCAGCGGGCGCAGCAGACCGATTAACGCCTCGGCGTCCAGCTGCGCGGGGGAGAAACGGACCATATCGACGATCGGCGTCGCGGCGGCATACTGCTGCAGTTGAGCTTTATCGCCCACCAGCGGCAGCAGCGATTCGCTGCGGGTCAGGGTGGCGTAGTTTTCGACGATAGTCGCGGTGTTAACCGTCAGCTCAAAATGCCACTGCAGGGCTTCCGCCAGCGGCAGGGTTTTGCCCTCGACGGTCACCGGCTCGTCGCCTTTCAGCCACAGCAGCTCCACCAGCTCTTTCACCAGCTGAGGATCGTTTTGATACCAGACGCCCAGGGCGTCGCCCGGCTGATAGCGCAGACCGGAATCACCGAGGTCAATTTCGATATGGCGTACATCTTTTTCTGAATCGCGGCCGGTGATTTTCTGGTTGACCGACAGGGTCGCCGTCAGCGGAGCCTCTTTGGTGTAGGGACTGGTGTGAATGTCGTTCACTGCGCCGCTGGCGGACAGCTGAGCGGGCGCGGCGACCGGCGCACGGGCCTTCAGCACCTCAACGACGCGCGCGCGCCATTCAGCGGCCGCGGCCTGATATTCAACGTCGGCGTCGACGCGATCGAGCAGGCGTTCCGCGCCAAGTTCGGCCAGCTTGCTGTCGAAATCTTTGCCGGACTGGCAGAAGAATTCATAAGAGGTATCGCCGAGGCCAAAGACGGCGAATGCGGTCCCGTCCAGCTTCGGCGCTTTCTTCGAGAACAGGAACTTATGCAATGCGACCGCTTCTTCCGGCGGCTCACCTTCCCCCTGGGTGGAGGTCACGACCACCAGCAGTTTTTCAGCAGCAATTTGTTTGAATTTATAATCGCCGGCATTCACCAGCTTCACGTTCAGCTTCGCCGCCAGCAGATCGTCGCGCAGCGCTTCGGCGACGCGGCGAGCGTTGCCGGTTTGCGAGGCGGAAATCAGCGTGATCGTCGGGACATCGGCGGCCGGGGCGGGAACGGCGGCTGCCGCGCCGGACTGCTGATTCAGCACGCCCCAGAAATAGCCAGACACCCAGGCGAGCTGAGTGGGCGTGAAGTCAGTGGTGGCCGCCTGAAGGCGCGCCAGTTGCTCCGGGTTGAGCGGCAGCAAGTTGGAAGGTGGGGCCTGTGTCGTCATGCGTCGTTTGTTCCAGTAAGCAAAGCTGTTATTCGCACCCTGTCAGCGCGACAAAAACAGAAGAGAATAGAAGGTTAACGGCGGGCATAGTAACAATTAAAGAAGGGATGGAAATAATAAATAACCAAATGGACTAACCTGTTTTAGTTGTAGTTATTAACAACAAAATCGATTAAATAACTATTTGAAATATCACAACTTAATTCATTTAACCCAGATAAATGTGTCGATTTTCTGTTCAGGGCCGTTTTAGTTAATGCGAAAAAATGTACTTTCCGGTACCCTACGGCGGTTTTTTTCGTCCTGTTGAGAGTCAATGATGTCCACCACGCTGTTTAAAGATTTCACCTTCGAAGCCGCCCACCACCTGCCGCACGTCCCGGAAGGACACAAATGCGGTCGCCTGCATGGCCACTCCTTTATGGTGCGTCTGGAGATAACCGGTGAAGTCGATCCCCATACCGGGTGGATCATGGATTTTGCCGAGCTGAAGGCCGCCTTCAAGCCGACCTACGATCGCCTGGACCACTATTATCTGAACGATATCCCCGGTCTGGAAAACCCTACCAGCGAAGTGCTGGCCAAATGGATCTGGGATGAGATGAAACCGCGGGTACCGCTGCTGAGCGCGGTGATGGTGAAAGAGACCTGCACCGCCGGCTGCGTCTATCGCGGCGAGTAAGCGAAAAAAAGCCCGGTCAGTACGCTGCCGGGCTTTTTTATCAGGCGATATTCAGATATTTATGCGTCTGCATGGACAGGCGCCAGTTACGGGCGATGCAGGTGTCGATACACAGGCGCGTCGCGTCTTCTTTCTGGCTGATTGGCTGCAGGGCGATGATCCGCGGTTTGTCATCGCTCAGCGTTTCCAGCAGCTCGTCCAGCGCTTCAATGTCGCGGACGCGCCCTACCGGATGTTTGATCTCATCCGCCCGCTGCAGGGCCTGAGACAGCACGTCATACCCGCCGCGCATATTCACCTTCGGCGATACCGTCACCCAGGTATGAGGCGTACAGCGAACTTCGTGAGTGCCGCTGGTTTCAATCTGGCAGCTAAAGCCGTTTTGCTCCAGCAGCGAGGTTAACGGCGTTAAATCATGAATGCAGGGCTCACCGCCGGTAATGACCACGTGGCGGGCAGTCCACCCCTGACGACCGATAATCGCCAGCAGATCTTCACTGCTTGCCGGCCCCCACTTATCGCTCTCTTTGGTTTTCGCCAGGATGCTGAACAACGACACTTCCCGATCGGCCAGTTTGTCCCAGGTATGCTTGGTGTCACACCACGCGCATCCTACCGGGCATCCCTGCAGACGAATAAAAATGGCAGGCACGCCGGTGAAGTAACCCTCGCCTTGCAGGGTCTGGAACATCTCGTTAATCGGGTACTGCATAGTCATCTCTGTTTAGGGTGATAAACGCTTATTATCGCAGATTTCACTGTCCAGGTCTTGTCCTGCGCTGCGATCGTTTTTTCCCTCACGGCGTCGCTTTCTCTCCCCGGAGGTTATTCATTGTTAATTAAAAGCATGCTTCTGTTTTCGTTTATTTCATTAGTGTGGTAAGGATTAAAATAAACGTCGCGCCATGCCACCGTAAAGAAAGATGTAACAGAAGATGTTTTTCGCGTTATAAACCAGAATATATTAAATGTCAGTATAAACACAAAAATATCTTTAAATACAGCAGTGTACAAACTGATACATGAAAGAGTGAATTATTTATCTGGTCTGAGAGTCGAATCCAATCCACCGCCGAAAATAAGCTTAAGCTCCTCTTAATAAAGCCCTGTTGCCCGCCATTTTTTATTTAATCGTCGTTTACTTTGTCCCTCCTAGAATCCCGCAGACCAACCATAATGAGATAGCGTTTATGACCACATTATTCATTACCGGCGTCACCGGTTTTCTGGGCGGCGCGGCGTTAGAGAAAATACTCCATCAGGATAGCCAGTTAGATCTGCTGCTGCTGGTGCGTGCCGACAGTCCCGACGCAGGCCTGGAGCGGGTCAAGGAGAACATGCGTAAGTTCAACATCGCCGAGGAGAAACTGGCGATGCTGCGCCCGCAGCAGATCCTGCTGGGCGATCTCGCCTCTCCGGAGCATTTTCTTAACGACCCGCGGCTTGAGCAAGTCACCCATGTCCTCAACTGCGCCGCTGTCGCCTCATTTGGCAGCAACCCGCTCATCTGGAAGGTTAACGTTGCGGGTACGCTGCGTCTGGCGCAACGGATGGCGCAGGTGGCGGGTCTGCAGCGTTTTCTTCACGTCGGCACCGCTATGTCCTGCTCACCGGAGCCGGATTCGCTGGTCGCCGAGAGCGCGGAGTTTCGGCAGCGCGCCGAGCATCTGGTGGAATATACCCACTCGAAATCGGCCATCGAGCAACTGATGCAGCAGCACTGCCCTACGCTACCGCTGGTCATTGCCCGCCCTTCTATTGTGGTGGGCCATACCCATCATGGCTGCCGGCCTTCCAGCAGTATTTTCTGGGTGTTCAGCATGGGGCTGATGCTGCAGAAATTTATGTGCGCGATGGAGGATCGGATCGATGTTATTCCGGTGGACTACTGCGCCGATGCCCTGCTGATGCTGCTTAACCAGCCGCTGGCCCGCGGCGAGGTGGTGCATATCTCTGCCGGCGAGGAGAACAGCGTGAAGTTTGCCGAAATCGACCGGGCGATGGCCCTGGCGCTGGAGCAGGCGCCGGTGGGAGACAAGTACGCCCAGGTGAGCTATGAAACGCTGGTCAAAATGCGTCGCGAACTGAAAGGAATTTTTGGGCCGTGCAATGAGCGACTGATGCTGAAAGCGATGCGCTTATATGGCGCGTTCGCCACGCTGAACGTGCGCTTTAGCAACGACAAGCTGCTGAGCATGGGGATGCCAAAACCGCCGCGCTTTACCGATTACATCGACCGCTGCGTGGAAACCACTCGCGGGCTGTCGATCCCTCAGCAAATGGCCGTCGACTTTAAATAATGGCCGCAGGCATAAAAAAAATGCCAGCCCGAAGGCTGGCATGCTTATTTCACAAAGACAGGATTAAGCCTGGCCTTTGATCTCTTTACGACCGTTGAACGGCGCTTGCTCACCCAGCGCTTCTTCGATACGAATCAGCTGGTTGTATTTAGCAACGCGGTCAGAACGGCTCATAGAACCGGTTTTGATCTGGCCTGCAGCGGTACCCACAGCCAGGTCGGCAATGGTCGCGTCTTCAGTTTCGCCAGAACGGTGAGAGATGACAGCGGTGTAGCCAGCGTCTTTCGCCATCTTGATAGCCGCCAGAGTTTCGGTCAGAGAACCGATCTGGTTGAATTTGATCAGGATGGAGTTAGCGATGCCTTTTTCGATGCCTTCTTTCAGGATCTTGGTGTTGGTTACGAACAGGTCGTCACCAACCAGCTGGATTTTGTCGCCCAGTACTTTGGTCTGGTAAGCGAAACCTTCCCAGTCAGATTCGTCCAGGCCATCTTCGATGGAGACGATCGGGTACTGTTTGGTCAGCTCTTCCAGGAAGTGAGTGAACTCTTCAGAGGTGAACGCTTTGTTGCCTTCGCCGGCCAGAACGTATTTACCGTCTTTGTAGAATTCAGACGCTGCGCAGTCCATCGCCAGGGTGATGTCTTTGCCCAGCTCGTAGCCTGCAGCTTTAACCGCTTCAGCGATAACAGCCAGCGCTTCGGCGTTGGAACCCAGGTTCGGCGCGTAGCCGCCTTCGTCACCAACGGCAGTGTTCATGCCTTTGGACTTCAGCACTTTCGCCAGGTGATGGAACACTTCAGAACCCATGCGTACTGCTTCTTTCAGGGTCGGCGCGCCAACCGGCTGAATCATGAATTCCTGGATGTCGACGTTGTTGTCAGCGTGCTCACCGCCGTTGATGATGTTCATCATCGGAACCGGCATGGAGTATTTGCCCGGAGTGCCGTTCAGTTCAGCGATGTGCGCGTACAGCGGCAGGCCTTTGGAGGCAGCTGCTGCTTTGGCGTTCGCCAGAGAAACGGCCAGGATTGCGTTCGCACCGAAGTTAGATTTGTTTTCAGTACCGTCCAGGTCGATCATGATCTTGTCGATGCCAGCCTGATCTTTGGCATCTTTGCCCAGGATTGCCTGAGCGATCGGGCCGTTTACCGCAGCAACAGCTTTGGTTACGCCTTTACCCAGGAAACGGGATTTGTCGCCATCGCGCAGTTCCAGCGCTTCGCGGGAACCAGTAGAAGCACCTGACGGAGCAGCTGCCATACCGACGAAACCACCTTCCAGGTGTACTTCGGCTTCAACAGTCGGGTTACCACGGGAGTCGATGATTTCACGACCGATGACTTTAACGATTTTGGACATTAGGTTTTCCTCAGTACAAGTTAAACTAAAACTCCAGACAAACAATGCACCCGGATGGGTGCATTGCCGTTCTAACTCTTTTTACTTCGCCTGGCGTTTCTGGTACTCGCTGGCGGCTTTCACAAAGCCGGCAAACAGCGGGTGTCCATCACGCGGCGTCGAAGTAAACTCCGGGTGGAACTGGCAGGCCACAAACCACGGATGGTTCGGCACTTCGATGATCTCGACCAACTGATCATCCCCGGAACGGCCCGCAACGCGCAGACCGGCAGCTTCAATCGGTTTCAACAACATGTTGTTGACTTCGTAGCGGTGACGATGGCGCTCGGTGATGGTCGGCTCGCCGTACAGCTGGCGTACCAGAGAATCATCATCCAGCTGGCACTGCTGCGCGCCCAGGCGCATGGTGCCGCCCAGATCGCTCTTCTCGGAGCGGACTTCGACGTTGCCATCTTCGTCACGCCATTCGGTAATCAGGGCCACAACCGGGTATTTACAGTCTGGCACAAATTCCGTCGAGTTGGCGTTTTCCATACCCGCTACGTTGCGCGCGAACTCAATCAGCGCAACCTGCATACCCAGGCAAATGCCCAGATAAGGAATATTGTTCTCACGCGCATAGCGCGCGGTGGCGATCTTACCTTCCACACCGCGGTAGCCGAAGCCGCCCGGGATAAGGATAGCATCTAAATCCTTGAGGATTTCGACGCCGCGCGTTTCCACATCCTGCGAATCGATCAGCTTGATGTTGACGGTAACGCGGTTTTTCAGACCACCGTGTTTCAGCGCTTCAATCACCGACTTGTAGGCATCCGGCAGTTCAATGTACTTACCGACCATACCGATGGTGACTTCGCCTGCCGGATTGGCTTCTTCATAGATTACCTGTTCCCATTCGGCCAGGTTTGCTTCCGGACAAGTTAAGCTGAATCGTTTACAAATATAATCGTCCAGCCCCTGAGATTTCAACAGGCCTGGAATTTTATAAATGGAATCGACGTCTTTCAGAGAAATAACAGCCTTTTCCGGAACGTTACAGAACAAAGCAATTTTCGCCCGTTCGTTGGCCGGAACAGCGCGATCGGAGCGGCAGATCAGGATGTCAGGCTGGATACCGATGGAGAGCAGCTCTTTCACGGAGTGCTGAGTCGGTTTGGTTTTGACTTCGCCCGCGGCGGCCATGTACGGCACCAGAGTCAGGTGCATAAACAGGGTATGCTCGCGGCCAATCTCTACCGCCATCTGACGAATGGCTTCGAGGAACGGCAGGGATTCGATATCGCCTACGGTACCGCCAATCTCCACCAGCACCACGTCATGGCCTTCGCCGCCCGCCAGCACACGCTCTTTGATAGCGTTGGTGATGTGCGGAATAACCTGAACGGTCGCGCCCAGGTAGTCGCCACGGCGCTCTTTGCGCAGCACGTCAGAGTAAATACGGCCGGTGGTGAAGTTGTTGCGGCGAGTCATCTTGGTACGGATGAAACGCTCGTAGTGGCCCAGGTCCAGATCGGTTTCTGCGCCGTCTTCAGTAACGAACACTTCCCCATGCTGGATTGGGCTCATGGTGCCCGGATCGACGTTGATATACGGATCCAGTTTCATGATGGTCACGTTGAGACCACGGGCTTCAAGAATGGCTGCCAGGGAGGCTGCGGCAATGCCTTTACCCAGAGAGGATACGACCCCGCCGGTCACAAAAATATAGTTCGTTGTCATGCTGAACCTGAGAAGTTAGGGTAAAACGATGGAATAACCAGGACGGGAAAGTAGTATACCCGAACATGCGTGACGCCACAAACTTTCATTCTTCCCCTCCCCTTCGTTCTTCAAGTTGCACCTGTGTTGCGACCCGAACAACTCGAAGAGGCAGGCTACATGGTGTTTCAACGACATAACGGAAAGAGAAAATAGACGCTTTTGGAGAAATGTTTTTGACGTAAATCAAGCGCTTGTTATTTATAAAATCACACAAATCGCGCTTGATCACGAAAACTCGTTAGAGATCAGTTTCCTGGCGTTTTACCTGTTGCCATACTTCTTCCATGGTATCGAGGTCGACGCCGGTCATTTCCAGGCCGCGGGCAGCGACAATGCGCTCGACTTCGCGGAAGCGGCGCTCGAATTTGAGGTTCGCCTTCTGCAGCGCCACCTCGGCTTTGACCCCTAAATGGCGGGATAAATTCACCGTGGCGAACAGCAGATCGCCCACTTCCTCTTCCAGTTTCGCTTCATCCACCACCGCCTGCTGCGCTTCATGCATCACTTCATCAATTTCTTCATGCACCTTGTCGAGCACCGGGCCCAGCGAGGTCCAGTCAAAACCGACCGCCGAGCAGCGACGCTGGATTTTATGCGCGCGCATCAGCGCCGGCAGGCTATGCGGAATGTCGTCCAGCGCTGAGTGCTGGGCTTTTTCCGCCCGCTCCGCGCTTTTGATCTGCTCCCAGCGGGCCAGGACTTCGCTGCTGTTTCCCGCAGTGGCATCAGCGAAGATATGGGGATGGCGGCGCTCCAGCTTGTCGCTGATGGCGGCGCAGATATCGTCAAAGTTAAAACGTCCCTCTTCCTGCGCCATCTGCGCATAGAACACCACCTGGAACAGCAGATCGCCCAGCTCACCGCGCAGGTCGTCAAAATCCTCTCGCGAAATGGCGTCCAGCACTTCATAGGTTTCTTCGAGGGTATAGGGGGCGATGGTGGCAAAGGTCTGCTCTTTATCCCACGGGCAGCCGTTTTCCGGGTCGCGCAGGCGGCGCATGATGCCGAGCAAGCGGTCGATTTGGGTCATGTGACAATCCTGGAAATGTAAAAAATAGTCGGCCGGATAAGGCGTTTCGACCTTATCCGACGTGGCGAAATTGCCGGATGGCGGCTTCGCCTTATCCGGCCTGGAGACGAATTAACCGCCGTGCAGACGGCGCGCGTCAATGACATCTGGCACCTGGTTCAGCTTACCGAGCACCCGGCCCAGCACCTGCAGGTTGTAAATCTCGATGGTCATATCGATGGTGGCCAGCTGCTGACGGGTATCGCTGCGGCTGGCAACGCCCAGCACGTTCACCTTCTCATTGGCGAGGATGGTGGTGATATCGCGCAGTAACCCGCTGCGATCGTTCGCCTCCACCCTGACCACCAGCGAATATCCGGCCGAGTAGCTTTCGCCCCATACCGCATCGACGATGCGCTCCGGGGCATGCGACTGCAGTTCAGCGAGCTGATCGCAGTCGGCGCGATGCACAGAAATCCCGCGCCCCTGGGTGATAAAGCCGACGATCTCATCGCCCGGGATCGGCTGGCAACAGCGGGCAATATGGTGCATCAGATTGCCAACCCCTTCCACCACCACCCGGCCATTGTCCTTGGTACGGTTCTGCGGAGCATAGGTTTTCTGCTGCAACTGCTTCAGCGCTGCCGCATCCTGCTCGGCGGCGCTCGGTTTATTGAACTGCGCCTGCAGGAAGTTAACCATCTGGTTGAGACGGATATCGCCGCCGCCGATGGCCGCCAGCAGTTCATCGAGCTCGTTGAAGTTGTAGCGCGGCAGCAGGTGCTTTTCCGCATCCTTCAGGCTGATGCCCAGATGCTCCAGCTCGTCGTCAAGGATCTGTCGGCCGGCAAGAATGTTCTTGTCGCGGTCCTGCTTACGGAACCAGGCGTGAATTTTGGAGCGTCCGCGGCTGGTGGTGACATAGCCGAGGTTAGGGTTGAGCCAGTCGCGGCTCGGGTTCGGCTGCTTCTGGGTAATGATTTCGATCTGATCGCCCATCTGCAGCTGATAGGTGAACGGCACGATGCGGCCGCCAATTTTGGCGCCGATGCAGCGATGACCGACGTCGCTGTGGATATGGTAGGCAAAATCGAGCGGCGTCGACCCCGCCGGCAGGTCCACCACGTCGCCTTTCGGCGTAAAGACATACACCCGGTCGTCAAAGACCTGGCTGCGCACTTCGTCGAGCATTTCGCCGGAGTCGGCCATCTCTTCCTGCCAGGCAATCAGCTTGCGCAGCCAGGCGATACGGTCCTCATAGCCGCGGCCGCCGCTGGTCCCCGCTCCCGCGCCCTCTTTGTACTTCCAGTGCGCGGCCACGCCCAGCTCGGCGTCTTCATGCATCTGCCGGGTGCGGATTTGAATCTCCACGGTCTTGCCGCTCGGCCCCAGCACCACGGTATGGATAGACTGGTAGCCGTTGGGTTTCGGGTTGGCCACGTAGTCATCGAACTCATCCGGCAGGTGACGGTAGTGGGTATGAACGATCCCCAGCGCGGCATAACAATCCTGCAACCGCTCGGCCACGATGCGCACCGCGCGTACGTCAAACAGCTCGTCAAAGGCGAGGTGTTTTTTCTGCATTTTGCGCCAGATGCTGTAGATATGCTTCGGCCGACCATAGACCTCGGCCTTGACCCCTTCGGCTTTCATTTCTGCCCGCAGGTGGCCGACGAACTCGTCGATATAATGCTCGCGGTCGATACGGCGTTCGTGGAGCAGTTTGGCAATGCGCTTGTACTCTGCCGGGTGCAGGTAGCGGAAGCAGTAATCTTCCAGCTCCCACTTCAGCTGGCCGATACCTAAGCGGTTAGCCAGGGGAGCATAGATATTGGTGCACTCTTTCGCCGCCAGCACCCGCTCATCTTCCGGCGCGTCCTTGACCTCGCGCAGATGCGCGATACGTTCGGCAAGCTTGATAACCACGCAGCGGAAATCGTCAACCATCGCCAGCAGCATGCGGCGAATGTTATCCACCTGCTCGGAAGATACCGAGTCGGTATGAGTGGCTTTCAGCTGACGGATGGCGGCCATGTCCCGTACCCCGTGAATCAGGGTCACGACCGATTTACCCACGCTTTCCTGCATGACCTCTTCGCTGACGACTTCGCCGTCGGCTAGCGGGAACAGCAGCGCCGCGCGCAGGGTATCGATATCCATACTCAGGGTGGAGAGGATCTCCACCATTTCGACGCCCCGCCACAGCAGCAGGTCCGCCAGCGGGTGTCCTTGCGTTTTTTCGCGACAATAATCCCAGGTTTCGGCTAAGCGCTCACACGACTGCTGGCTGGAAATCCCCAGACTCGCGATCCATTTCTTCGGGTCAAATTCACCAGCTTTATTAAGATGTGCACTTCTTACCGCAACCATTGTCCTCTCCTTAAGGGACCGGCCTGCCGAAGTCGGCAAGCCTCAACTTTCTACATGTCATCCTGCAGGTCGCGTCAGCATTGATGGCCGGGGCGGCTCTTCTGCGACGTTGTGAATGACCTTATGTAAGCCTGCGCTCAAACAACACCATTGATTCCAGATGACCGGTATGCGGGAACATATCCAGCATCGCCAGGCGTTGAATCTGATATCCAGCCTGCAACAGGGTTTCGCTGTCTCGCGCCAGCGTCGCCGGGTTGCAGGAAACATACACCACCCGCCGCGGCGCCAGTTTTATAATATGCGGCATCACGCCCGGCGCGCCGGCGCGGGCCGGGTCCAGCAGCACTTTATCAAAGCCATGCTTCGCCCAGGCCTGGCGGGTGACATCCTCTTCCAGATTTTCATGGAAGAAGGTGACATTTGATAAACCATTGAGGGCGGCGTTTTCCCGCCCCTTCTCCACCAGCGCCGGCACCCCTTCCACACCAACCACGTGGGCGGCGCGAGTCGCCAGCGGCAGGGTAAAATTGCCCATCCCGCAGAACAGATCCAGCACCCGGTCCTCCGGCTGCAGATCCAGCCACGCCAGCGCGGTACGCACCATCTGCTGATTCACGCCGTCGTTGACCTGGATAAAATCCCGCGGACTGAACACTAAGCGTAGTCCGTCTGAGGTATACCATGGCGCTTCGCCGTGAATATGTTCCAGTATCTCGCTTTGCGGCGCGAGGTACAGGGAAAGACCGTGAGTTTGCGAAAAACGTTCCAGTTTTTCCCTGTCAGCCGCCGGCAGCGCAGCGGTATGGCGCAGCACCATCAGTGGGCCGTTGTCCGCCAGCACCAGCTCGACGTGGCCAAGGTGGCGTAATGCGCTCAGCGCGCTTAAGCACTCGCGCACGGCGGGCAGCAGCGCCTCAAGTTGGGGCACCAAAACAGGGCACTGCACCACATCGACGATCGCTTTATCGCTGGCCTGACGAAAACCCATCTGCAATTGTTGGGTCTTTGGCTGATAATTCAAGCTTAAGCGCGCGCGCCGGCGATAGCCCCACGGCTCGCCGGCGATGATCTCATCCACCTCGCGCTTCATCAGGCGCGCCAGCGCGGCGCGTTTACTTTGCTGCTGAAGCGTGATGCTGGCATGCTGCTGTTGGCAGCCGCCGCAAACGCCAAAATGGGGGCAGCGCGGCGCCTGGCGCTGCGGGCTGTCGGTCAGACGGCGTTTCACCTGGGCGCGGGCGTACTGCTTTTTGTCTTCCACCAGCACCACCTCAGCCTGCTCCTGCGGCAGCACGCCGCCGATGAACAGCGCTTTCCCCTGGTGGCGGGCCACGCCCTGGCCAAAGGGATCGAGGTCGTTGACTGTAACGGTTATGATCTGGCGCGTCGTCACACGCCGTTTTGCAGAGTAGAATTGCGCCATCGTAGAGAGTTGTCTCAATCAAATAAAACGAGCTCGTTCAGAGCGGCAGCGCCGCGAGGCGCACCGACGCGCACCGAACGATGATGTCTATATTCTCCCATAATGGAACCGCATGACCAACTACAGCCTGCGTGCTCGCATGATGATTCTGATTCTGGCGCCAACCGTCCTGATAGGGCTGTTGCTCAGTGTTTTCTTTGTCGCTCACCGTTATAACGACCTGCAACGTCAGCTGGAGGACGCCGGCACCAGCATTATTGAGCCGCTGGCGGTCTCCAGCGAATATGGCATGAATCTGCAAAACCGCGAATCTATCGGCCAGTTGATCAGCGTTCTGCATCGTCGCCACTCGGAGATCGTGCGGGCCATCTCGGTGTACGATTCGCATAACCGCTTGTTTGTCACCTCCAATTACCAGCTCAACCCCAGCGACCTGCAGATCCCGAAAGGCGAAGCGTTTCCCCGTCGTCTCAGCGTCATCCGCGACGGCGACATGATGATCCTGCGCACGCCGATCGTCTCGGAAAGTTATTCGCCGGATGAATCCCCGGAATCCGATGCCAAAATGCCGGGCAATATGCTGGGCTACGTCGCGCTGGAGCTGGATCTCAAATCGGTGCGCCTCCAGCAGTACAAAGAGATTTTCATCTCCAGCGTGATGATGCTGTTCTGCATCGGCATCGCGCTGATCTTCGGCTGGCGCCTGATGCGCGACGTCACCGGCCCTATCCGCAATATGGTCAACACCGTCGACCGCATCCGCCGCGGACAGCTGGACAGCCGCGTCGAGGGCTTTATGCTCGGCGAACTGGATATGCTGAAAAACGGCATCAACTCGATGGCCATGTCGCTGGCGGCGTACCATGAGGAGATGCAGCACAACGTCGACCAGGCGACCTCCGATCTGCGGGAAACCCTTGAGCAGATGGAGATTCAGAACGTCGAACTGGACCTGGCGAAAAAGCGCGCCCAGGAGGCGGCGCGCATTAAGTCTGAATTCCTGGCCAATATGTCCCACGAACTGCGCACCCCGCTCAATGGGGTGATCGGCTTTACCCGTCTGACGTTGAAAACCGATCTCAACGCCACGCAGCGCGACCACCTGACCACCATCGAACGCTCGGCCAATAATCTGTTGGCGATCATCAACGACGTGCTCGACTTTTCCAAGCTGGAAGCCGGGAAGCTGATCCTGGAGAGCATTCCGTTCCTGCTGCGCACCTCGCTTGATGAGGTGGTCACTCTGCTGGCGCATTCCGCGCACGATAAAGGGCTGGAGCTGACGCTGAACATTAAGAACAACGTGCCGGATAACGTCATCGGCGACCCGCTGCGTCTGCAGCAGATTGTGACCAACCTCGTAGGCAACGCCATCAAATTTACCGAGCACGGTAATATCGATGTGCTGGTGGAGCAGCGGGCCATCAGTAATTCGCGGGTGCAGATCGAAATTCAGATCCACGATACCGGCATCGGCATCCCCGAGCGCGACCAGTCCCGGCTGTTCCAGGCCTTCCGTCAGGCCGATGCCAGTATTTCACGCCGCCACGGCGGCACCGGGCTCGGGCTGGTGATCACCCAGCGTCTGGTTAAGGAGATGGGCGGCGATATCTCGTTCCACAGTCAGCCAAACCGCGGCTCCACCTTCTGGTTCCATATCAGCCTCGATCTCAACCCGAACGCCATCCCGGATACGCTGAATACCGACGGGCTGGCGGGCAAGCGTCTGGCCTATGTGGAAGCCAACGCGACGGCGGCGCAGTGCACGCTGGAGATGCTGGCCGCCACGCCGCTGGAGGTGATTTACAGCCCCACCTTCTCTGCGCTGGCGGAAGCCCAGTACGACATTCTGCTGGTCGGTATTCCGGTCTCAATGCGCGATTTGTCGCCGCACCGGGAAAAATTAGCCAAAGCCTGCGCGATGTCAGATAACGTACTGCTGGCTCTGCCATGTCATGCCCAGGTCAGCGCCGAAGCCCTGAAGCGCGATGGCATCGCCGCCTGTCTGTTGAAACCGCTCACCACCACCCGTCTGCTGCCAGCGCTGGTGGCCACCCATCATGCGACGGCCTCCGCGCCGTTGACCCAGGCCGACAGCCATAAGCTGCCGATGACCGTGATGGCCGTCGACGACAACCCGGCAAACCTGAAGCTCATTGGCGCCCTGCTGGATGACCTTGTGCAGCAGGTGATCCTCTGCGACAGCGGCCAGCAGGCGGTGGACAAGGCCAAGCAACTGCAGATGGATCTGATCCTGATGGATATTCAGATGCCGGATATGGACGGCATCCGCGCCTGTGAGCTTATCCATCATTTGCCGCATCACCAGCAAACGCCGGTTATCGCCGTCACCGCGCACGCCCTGGAGGGCCAGCGCGAGAAGCTACTGAGCGCCGGCATGAACGACTATCTGGCGAAGCCGATCGAAGAAGAGAAACTGCACGCCCTGCTGCTGCGCTATCAGCCTGGAGTACACAGCATCGCCCCGGCGGCGATACCACCCGCAGAGCCGGTCATCGACCATAACCAGACGCTCGACTGGCAGCTGGCGCTGCGTCAGGCGGCGATGAAGCCGGACCTGGCGAGGGAGATGCTGCAGATGCTGATCGCTTTTATGCCGGAGGTGCGTAACAAAGTGGAAGAGCAACTGGTCGGCGAGCAGCCGGAAGGGCTGGTGGATCTGATCCACAAACTGCACGGCAGCTGCAGCTACAGCGGCGTGCCGCGGCTGAAAAAGCTCTGCCACACTCTGGAGAGCCAGCTGCGCGCAGGCACCGCCGCCGAGGATCTGGAGCCGGAGCTGCTTGAGCTGTTGGATGAGATGGATAACGTGGCGCGCGAAGCCTGCCGGATGGGGGGCTAAAACCACAGGGCTTCCCGGCCTGCACCCGGCTCGCCAGGCATCGCGCCGCCGGGCAAGGAGAGCGGACACGGAGCCGCTTTTATGCCGGGCGGCGGCGACGCCTTGCCCGGCCTACGGTTCCTGCACCCGGCTCGCCAGGCATCGCGCCGCCGGGCAAGAAGAGCGGACACGGAACCGCTTTTATGCCGGGCGGCGGCGACGCCTTGCCCGGCCTACGGTTCCTTCACCCGGCTCGCCAGGCATCGCGCCGCCGGGCAAGGAGAGCGGGCACGGAGCCGCTTTTATGCCGGGCGGCGGCGACGCCTTGCCCGGCCTACGGTTCCTGCACCCGGCTCGCCAGGCATC